>NZ_JAUMYY010000006.1 GCF_030528405.1 Fusobacterium sp. | reverse complement strand
TTAAAAAATGAAAAGAATATAGCCAGTAAAAATTTGGATAAATATAATAGCTACATTTATCTTAATAATTTTTTAATAAACACTAGAGCAATTGAAATATTTGATGAGGAGTATTCTAATAAAATTTTTAAAGAGGATGGACAATTTAAAAAACTAGATAAAAAATCATTACAGAATTTTGGAGAAAGTGCAAAAGGAGAATTTAAAATTTTAGAGGAACATTTGAATGATGTTAAAAAGCATATAAATGATAAACCTAAATATGATTTTGACCCTGAAGTTGAAAAATTTGTTAATACAGCTTTCAAATTGAAAGAAAAAATTTATTCTATTATAGATTATTATAGAAATGGGGACTTTGAGAAAGATAATTACAAAGAAGCTAAAAAATTAGATGAGGAATATTTTGAATTGTTAAACAATTTTTTTGACTCTTCAAAGGAGTACCTTGATAATATAGCGGATTTGGCATATGAAAATAATAAAGCATTTATAAAAGAATTGGAGAGAAATGGAGAAGTAGCTGTTTTAGCTATGGTGAAATACGGGAATACAGCAAATAGATTTTTAGATTTATTATATGGTAGAGATGATTTTGGCTTTTCAGATAAAGAATTGGAAGAGTTTAAAGAACTTAATCAAAAGCTTATTGAGGAGCTTTCAAATTT
The DNA here is from genome assembly GCF_030528405.1 of Fusobacterium sp. Classification (GTDB taxonomy): domain Bacteria; phylum Fusobacteriota; class Fusobacteriia; order Fusobacteriales; family Fusobacteriaceae; genus Fusobacterium. The sequence goes on along the minus strand of NZ_JAUMYY010000006.1, from coordinate 55,702 downwards.
AGAAAATATTAAAGATAAACAGATTGAAGATGAAGGCTTAGATAAAAATATATATAGAAACCATTACACTAAAAATGCAAAAGAGCTTATAAAGTTTACAACAGCTATAATAGAAGGCATAGAAAAGAATAAAGAAAATCTTGACAATGAATTAGATGGTTTTGATAGAGTTTATTCTGATCTTGTAGATGCATATAATTCGATTATATGATGGTATTTTATTTTCTGAATTTGGTATGAAATGGAGGAAAAGTGAAGAAAAAGGTATTAATTTTATTAGTTGCAGTTTTTAGTTTATTTATATTAGCTTGTGGAGGCTCTAAGGATACCAAAAGTGAAAGACTAGAAAACTTTGCTTTTGAAGAAAGTATAGCTCAAAAAAATATAAAAAAGTATAATGATTATATAAAATTAAATAATTTTATAAAAGAGGAAAATCCTGTAGCTATATTTGATAATGAGTATCTAGATGAAATTTTTAATGAAATAGATTTTAGAGATCTTGAAGGTAAAAATTTACAAGATTTTGGACTTAAAGGTAAGGAAAGTTTTGAAAAATTTGAAGAAATTTTAAATGAAGTAAAGAAAAGTATAAGCGAAAGTCCAATCTATTATTTTGATGACAAAGTTGAAAAGCTAATAGAAGTTTCATTAAAATTAAAAGAGAATGTTTTTACTATAATAAATTACTATGGTAAAGCTGAATATAAAAATGATAACTATGCAAAAAGAGAAGATTTAAATAGGGAATATAATTTATTATTAGAAGATTTTTTTAATTACTCTGATGAGTTTTTTACTTATATGGAAAGATTAGAGTATGATGAAGATCTTAAAGAAATAATTACAGATTTAGGAAAAAATAAACAATTAGCACTTTATAGTTTGGGGAGATTTGTAATTTCTGCAAATGGCTTTGTGGATTTAATTTTCTATAAGGAAAAGTTAGAATTTTCTGACAAAGAAATAAGTAAATTAGCAGAAATAAATGAAAAGTTAAAAAAAGAATTGGCTAATATGGAAGCTTTAACAGATGAACAACTGACAGGAGAAAAGCTAAATATAGAAGAATTTAAAGAATTTTGGATTGTTAATGCAAAGGAAATTGTTGGATATTCTACTGAAGTAGTTGAAAAATTGAAAAGGAAAGAAAACATAGAAGAAACAATAAATACACTTGAAGAAACTCGATTTAATTTTGTAGATACATATAGCTCTATTGTGATGTAGAGTTTTATCTGAGAGCTTGTTCTAATCTATATGCCAATAAAAAATACTTGGAGAAAATAAAAAATGAAGACAGTAAAAAAAGAATGTGAAATAGAATTTGAGGAGAAGAAGTCGAAATTTATTGGCTATATAAAGCCTGTTTTTTCTAAGGAAGAAGCAGAAGAATTTATAAGAAAAATAAAAAATAAACATAGTGATGCAACTCATAATTGTTCCACTTACAAGATAAATATAGATGGGAAAGAATATTACAAAGCTGATGATGATGGTGAGCCGAGTGGAACGGCAGGTAAGCCTATGGGGGATATTTTAAATTACATGGGGGTAACTAATTTAGTTGTAGTTGCTACAAGGTATTTTGGAGGAATAAAACTAGGTGCTGGAGGTCTTGTAAGAGCCTATGCTAAGACGGCAAAATTAGCTGTAATTGAATCTGGAATAGTTGCTTTTGTGGAAAAAATAAATTTAATTTTTGAAATTCCTTATGAGAAAATTTCAGATTTAGAGGAATTATTAAGAGAGTTTGAAGCAGAAATTTTTGAAAAATCTTTTTTAGAAAGAGCAATTTATAAAATAAGAGTGAAAAAGGATTTTATAAATGCTGTACAGAGCTTATCTTATCTTAATATTATCAGCTGAATCTATCAAAACTATTAAAAAAGAAAAAAGGCTACTGCATTTTAAATTTAATTTGCAATAGCCTTTTTAATATTTTAAGCTATGTTCCACAATAAGTCCTATAGGAACTTTTATCAGTATTTCCTCTTAAATACATATCTTCAATTTTTTGAGAATAGTCATAGGGTCTAGATAAAATTTCTAAAAATTTCTTTAAACTTGTGAAATTTTTATTTTCACAGTCCTTTAAAATAACTTCTACAACTCGATTTCTAGGAATTACTAGTGGATTATTGGTCTGCATTAAATATTTTATATCCTTCTTAGTTTTGTTTTCAAGTTGTTGTCTTAATTTCCATTCTTCTTTCCATATTTTAAATTCTGTACTTGTGTAGAAATCTTTATTAGTCTTATCTTCGTAGTTTTCAGTTGTAAGAGCAACAAAAACATTTGTATAATCTGCCCTATACTTTTCCATTATTTTTAATAAACGATTAAATATCAGTCCATCATTTTCTTTTTCTTCAAATAGTCCTAGCTTAGCCCTCATTCCAGCTAACCAATAATTTTGATATAGCTTATTAAAATTTAACAGCTCTTTTTCTATCAGTTCAATGGACTTTTTTTCATCTAAACTGTCTTTATCTTCTTCATCATAAGTGTAGCTAAATAAAGGGAGTAAAGTTTCAGCAAAAACAGTTAAATTCCAATTAGCAATATATGGTTGATTTTTATAACGATATCTACCAAAAGTATCAATGGAACTAAAAACAGTATCGGGGTCATAAGTATCCATAAAGGCACAGGGACCATAGTCTATAGTTTCACCTGAAATTGACACATTGTCTGTGTTCATAACTCCATGAATAAAACCAACTAAAGACCATTTTGTAATTAATTTAGCCTGGAGTTCTGTAACATTTTTAAAAAACTCTAAATACTTTTTATTTGTAGTATATTTAGTATTTATATGAGGAAAGAGCCTATTTATTGTGTAGTCTGCTAATTTTTTTAAATCTTCGCTCTTCCCAAAGTTAAGGGCATACTCAAAAGTTCCCACTCTTATATGGCTGCTTGCTATTCTGCTTAAAATAGCACCAATTTTTGGAACTTCTCTATAAACAATTTCTCCTGTTTCGACTACAGCTAAGCTTCTTGTCGTGGGTACACCCAAAAAATACATAGCCTCACTTATAATATATTCTCTTAACATTGGGGCTAGGGCAGCTCTACCATCTCCACCTCGAGAATAAGGTGTTTTACCAGAACCTTTTAATTGAAGGTCATAGAGCTTTTTATCTTTTATAATTTCACCCAAAAGTATTGCCCTACCATCACCTAACATATTGAAATAAGCGAATTGATGACCAGCATAGGCCTGTGCTATTGGTATAGAAGTTTCTGGCAATTTATTGCCAGAAAATATATCAGTCAAAGTGCTTTCATTTTTTATATCTATATTATTTTTAAATTCACTTATAAGTTTTTCATTGAGAACTATAAGCTTAGGATTTTTTACTTTCGTTGGCTTTTGTATGGAATAAAACATTGCAGGTAGCTCATTATAATATGTATTTTTTATATTTAAAAACATTATTCTCCCATCATATTAAATTATCTTATATATTTTGTCTTTTTTTCTCTGAAAGGAAGATATAAAATGAATGAAAGTGCGATATAGATACCTTCAACAGAAAAAATATAATAAGGCCAAGGACCAAAAAAATCAACTGGTGATGCAGAAGATGGGGGTCTATTTACATATAAATAATTAGTTCCTAATCGTTCATTTAAAAAGTAAAGTCCAAAAGCAACTAAATTTAAGAAGATAAAAGAACCTATGGCACCAGCTTTGGTAACTCTGAAATTAAAATGAATTATTCCATAGGCAATACTGAATATTATAAAAAAATGAGTTATAAAAAAACTAATGCTTGCAAAATCTCTCATACCTTCTTTAAGTTCAGGCGTAATAATAGCAAATAGAGCTCCTATTCCCCAAAAATAAAGAGGTTGGAAAACAGCTTTGCTAGTAGTTAACATCATAATCCCTGCTAAAATAATAGTCAAGTTGCACAGATGTAAAGGCAGAAGATCTATAAACTTCTCTTCAAAGTAATGATGCCTATAGATAAGTTCAGCCACTTTTATTCCAAGTACAACAACAGCTAAAAATTTAGCCAAACTATCTTTTCTTACTATAAATCCTAAGAAAATAAATAATAAAGAAACAGCAAATCCAACTGCTATTGTTATAAGATGAGCATTTCCAAATAAAATAAATTTATCCATATAACCTCCTATTTATGAAAACCTAAGTCAGCAGGATTTATATCCCCCGAAATGTATTCTACTGAAGCATTGTTAAATTCAAATTTTTTACGATTTTCAGCTACTTTTTTTATAAGCGAGATAGTTTCCTGAGCTAAGTTATTTTCTTGATATTGACCTTTAGACCAATAGTTAATAACTAACTGACTATCTCCAAATACTTTATTTAAATTTGTTTTTTTTGCACATTCTAAAGCCAGATAAAGTCCTAAGAGCTCTCCAAAATTATTAGTTTTATCCTTTGTTAATTGGATATTATCAAATTCATTGATAAACCAAGAATTTTTATTTAAAAAGTTATTAAAGCTATCACTTTTTAAAATATAAATTAAGCTATTTCCTTCTTTATCAGTAATTCTAACCTCAACTCCTTGTCCACGACCAGTTCCAGCATCAAAGTATACACCTTCTTTTAACAGAGCTTTGAGCGAATTTGAAATTATTTTTTTATTTTCATATTCGGCACCGTTTTCAAGCCATATTTTTGCTTCATCATAAGATGAAAATGATTTGTATCTAGCCTTTGAGTTTTGGACAATAGATTTACATTCATCCCAAGTATTTACAATACCATAATTATTTTCATTTAAAAAATATGCATAAAATTTTTTTGCCATATTTCCTCCTATTTAACAATGATAACATAATTATCATGTTTTTAAAATAGAATTTATTTAAACATTAAAAAGTATAAAAAAATGATATAGTAGTACTATAAATAAAAACTATAGTATTTATTATATCTATATATTTTTATAAAACCAATAAAAGTAGTATACTTTAGCAATATAATTTTTATTAAAGGGGGAAATGTATGAAAAAAATAGCTTATTTGTTAATGTTAGTTTTATCAATTTTTCTTGTTGCTTGTGGTGGTGAGAAAAAGGAAAAGAAGGCAAGCCCAAATGGAAATAAGGTGATTATTGCACAAGGAGCAAAACCTAAATCTTTAGATCCTCATATGTATAATGAAATTCCAGGACTAGCTGTATCAAGACAATTTTACAATACTTTGTTTAATAGAGAAAAAGATGGAAGCATAACGCCAGAACTTGTAGAATCTTATGAATATGCTAGCGACACAGAATTAAACATTGTTTTAAAGAAGGGAGTAAAGTTTCATGATGACAGTGAACTTACAGCTGATGATGTGGTTTATAGTTTTGATAGAATGAAAGATAAACCAGGAGCATCTATAATGATAGCAGAAATAGATAAAGTTGAAAAAACGGGAGATTATTCTGTAAAAATACTTTTAAAAAATGCATCAGCTCCGCTTTTATTTAATCTAGCACATCCTATTACATCTATAGTTAATAAAAAATACGCAGAAACTAATGATTTAGCAAGTACTGCTATGGGGACAGGTTCTTATAAATTAATTTCATATGGAGATGGTGAAAAAATTGAAATGGAATCATTTAAAGATTATTTTGCAGGTGCTCCTAAAATAGATGGTATAGTATTTAGATCAATACCAGAGGACACAAGTAGACTTGCTGCTTTAGAAACAGGAGAAGTTGATATAGTTTATGGTATGTCTGCAATCTCAACTCAAACTATAGAAGCAAATGAGGCTCTTAGTTTAATTTCCGAACCAACTACTTCTACAGAATATATAACTCTAAATACAGAAAAAGCTCCATTTGATAATAAAGATTTTAGACTTGCTTTAAATTATGCAATTGATAAGAAAAGTATAGTTGACTCTATTTATTTAGGTAGGGCAAAAGTTGCAAAATCTATTGTAAATCCAAGCGTATTTGGTTATTATGAGGATATTGAAGGTTTTGAGTTTAATTTAGATAAGGCAAAAGAATTAATTCAAAAATCTGGAGTAGAAAACAAAAACTTTTCACTTTATGTAAATGATAATCCAGTTAGATTACAAGTTGCACAAATTATACAGGCAAATTTAAGAGAGTTAGGAATAGAGATGAAGATAGAAACTCTTGAGTGGGGAACTTATTTATCTAAAACAGGTGAAGGGGATTTCCAAGCTTATTTAGGTGGATGGGTATCAGGAACTTCTGATGCTGACATAGTTCTTTATCCGTTGCTTGATAGTAAATCTATTGGCTTTGCTGGAAATAGAGCTCGTTATTCAAATCCAGAGTTCGATGCAGAAGTTGAAGCAGCCCGTGTGGTTTTAAGCCCAGAAGCTAGAAAAGAACACTATAAAAAAGCTCAAATTATAGCACAAGAAGATTCTCCGCTTGTAGTTTTATTTAATAGAAATGAAAATATTGGAATTAACAAGAGAGTAAAAGGTTTTAATTATGATTCTACTACAATGCATAAATTAGGAAATTTAGAAATTGATGAGTAAAAATAAAATTATTTTAGAAGAGGAGGTTGTATAGATAAATATTTGGGTATTTATCATACAAAATAAGAATGCAAATTGATTTAAAATATATACTTGATAAAACAGTTGAACTTCTAGCTATTCCAAGTCCCGTTGGTTATACAGATTTGGGGATTGAATATATAAAAAAAGAATTAAAACATCTTGGACTTGAATATACAACGACAAAAAAAGGAGCTTTGATTAGCTATATAAAGGGCGAAAACTCTGAATATAAAAAAATGATTTCAGCTCATGTGGATACTTTAGGAGCCGTTGTAAAAAAAGTAAAGGCTAATGGAAGATTAGAGATAACCAATACAGGAGGTTATGCTTGGGGTTCTGTAGAAGGAGAGAATGTCAGTATACATACTATATCTGGAAAAATTTATGAGGGAACTCTCTTACCTATAAAAGCTTCTGTACATGTTTATGGTGATGTTGCAAGGGAAGCAGCTCGTGTGGAAGAAACTATGGAAGTTAGAATTGATGAAGATGTAAAAACAGCTGAAGATGTTTTTAAATTAGGTATTTGCCAAGGAGATTATATATCATATGAAACTAGAACTAAGATTTTAGATAATGGCTATATAAAATCAAGATATTTAGATGATAAGGTCTGTATAGCACAGGTATTAGGATATATAAAGTATTTAAAAGAGAATAATCTGAAACCTCAGACAGATTTATGGATCTATTTTTCTAACTATGAAGAAATAGGTCATGGAGTGTCGGTTTATCCTGATGACTTAGATGAGTTTATAGCTATTGACATAGGGTTGGTGGCAGGAGTAGATGCTCATGGAGATGAAAAAAAAGTAAATATAGTAGCTAAGGATAGCAGAACTCCTTATGACTTTGCTCTTAGAAAAAAATTGCAAAAAACTGCAGATGAAAATAAAATTAATTATACAGTTGGAGTGCACAATAGATATGGATCTGATGCAAGCATAGCAATACTACAAGGCTTTGATTTTAAATATGCATGTATAGGACCAAATGTAGATGCTACACATCACTATGAGAGATGTCATATAGATGGAATAGTTGAAACTGTAAAGTTAATGATAGCATACTTATAAAAGTTAAAAGAAGCTATTGCAAATAAGAATTTAAAAATGCAATAGCTTTTTTTATTTCCCAAATTTTCTCTTTTTATTAGAAAAAATAAATTTTTTTGAGCTGTCACAAATTAATGATAAAAATATTCAATTTGCAACAGCTCCTTTTTATTTTTCTTTATAAATATGTACTCCACTTGCTTGGTGTAGAGGAGTTATTGTAAGTTCAGGAATTTGAACTTTATCAGGGAGGTTTGCGACATAAAATATAGAGTCAGCAACATCTTCACCATAAAGGGGAACAATACCTTTGTAGACATTATCTGCTTTATTCTTATCACCATGAAATCGAACTATGCTAAATTCTGTTTCCACAAGTCCAGGTTTGACATTAGTTACCTTAATTTTTGTATCCATTAAGTCAGCCCTCATGGAGTCACTCATAGCTTTGACAGCAAATTTAGTGGCACAGTATATGCTACCACCTGGATAAGCTATATCACCAGCGACAGAACCAACATTTATAACAGAACAAACTTTTCCAGTTTTCAACATAAGAGGTATAATTGTGTTTCCTATATAAGCAAAGCCCTTAATGTTTGTGTCTATCATTTTGTCAATATTTTCTATTTTATAGTCATGAAATTTATCAAGACCTAAGGCTAAACCAGCATTGTTTACAAGGATTTCTATATTTTTCCAATTTTCAGGAAGAGAATTAATATTGGAGATGATTTCCATGTAATTTCTTACATCAAAAGAAAGGCAAATTACATCTATGTTATATTTTTCTTTAAATTTCTTTTTCATTTCATCTAAAATTTCTTTTCTTCTAGCACATAAAATTAAATTGGCACCAGCTTGAGCAAATTTTTCAGCACAGGCTTTTCCAATTCCACTGCTTGCTCCAGTTATAAATACAATTTTTCCTTTCACACGATTTTCCATATATTACCTCCTAATTAAATTATTTCTAATTTGTGGTCAAGCATTTATTTTCTTAATTTTAACATTAATTAAATTTCTAGTAAATAACAAAAAGCAGAGATTTCTTTTCTTTTTCAATTGACATGATATAAAAAAAGTGATAAAATCTATTGGCGTTAAATAATCACACCAATTATTTCTAAGCGGGGTGCTTCATAGAAATATGAATTGCTTAGTTTTGAGATTGGTGGAAGGATAACCAAATTAAAAAATCAGGAGGAAAAAATGTCAGTAGTATCAATGAAACAATTATTAGAAGCAGGAGTTCACTTTGGGCATCAAGCAAAAAGATGGAATCCAAAAATGAAGCCTTATATTTTCACAGAGAGAAATGGAATTCATGTAATTGATTTACATAAATCTTTAAAGAAGATAGAAGAAGCTTATGAAGAAATGAGAAAAATTGCTGAAAATGGGGGAAAAGTTTTATTTGTAGGAACAAAGAAACAGGCTCAAGAAGCAATTAAAGAACAAGCTGAAAGATCAGGTATGTACTATGTAAATAGCAGATGGTTAGGAGGAATGTTAACAAACTTCTCTACTATCAAGAAAAGAATTGAAAGAATGAAAGAATTAGAAAAAATGGACGCAGATGGAACTTTAGATTCTGGATATACGAAGAAAGAAGCGGCAGAATTTAGAAAAGAATTGGCAAAACTTTCTAAGAACTTATCAGGAATTAGAGATATGGAAAAAGCTCCAGATGCTATATATGTAGTGGATGTTAAAATGGAAGAACTTTCTGTAATAGAAGCAAATAACTTAAAAATTCCTGTATTTGCTATGATAGATACAAATGTTGATCCAGACTTAATAACTTATCCAATCCCAGCAAATGATGATGCAATAAGATCAGTAAAATTAATCACATCTGTAATTGCTAATGCAATTGTTGAAGGAAATCAAGGTAAAGAAGTTGTGGAACCAGAATCAGAAGAAGTGAATGTGGAAGAAGGTTCAGCAGAATAATTTATTAGCGTATTAGGAGGTATAAAAATGGCAGCAATAACAGCTGGTTTAGTAAAAGAATTAAGAGAAAGAACAGGAGCTGGAATGCTTGATTGTAAGAAAGCATTGGAAGCTAATGATGGAGATATAGAAAAGGCAATAGATTATCTAAGAGAAAAAGGTATAGCTAAGGCAGTAAGAAAAGCTGGAAGAATAGCAGCAGAAGGATTAATTTTTGATGCTGTTTCAGCAGATCATAAAAAAGCTGTTATATTAGAATTTAATTCTGAAACAGATTTCGTAGCAAAAAATGTTGAGTTTAAAGAATTTGGGAAGAAGCTAGTTGAATTAGTATTAGCTAAAAATATTTCAACACTGGAAGCTTTAACGGAAGCTGAATTTGAATCTGGGAAAACTGTTGCAACAGCTTTAACTGAGCTAATTGCTAAAATTGGTGAAAATATGAACTTAAGAAGATTATCAGTTGTAGATTCAAAAGATGGCTTTGTTGAAACATATAGTCACTTAGGAGGAAAGTTAGGAGTTATAGTTGAGATGTCTGGAGAAGCTACAGAAGCTAATTTAGTAAAAGCTAAAGATATTGCTATGCATGTTGCAGCTATGGATCCTAAATATTTATCAGAAGCTCAAGTGACAAAAACAGATTTAGAGCATGAGAAAGAAATAGCTAGAAAACAGTTAGAAGAAGAAGGAAAACCAGCACAGATAATAGAAAAAATACTTATTGGAAAAATGAATAAGTTCTATGAAGAAAACTGTCTTGTTGACCAAGTATTTGTAAAGGCTGAAAATAAAGAAACAGTTGCTCAGTATGCGGGAGATATAAAAGTTCTATCATTTGTAAGATACAAAGTTGGAGATGGAATAGAGAAGAAAGAAGAAGATTTTGCCGCAGAAGTTGCAGCTCAAATTAAAGGATAACAATTTAAGGAATGCAACATTTGCATTCCTTTTTTCTTATATTTGAAAACTTTAGGATTGATGAAATAATAATTGCCTGTTTATTAAAATGTATTATTAATATAGAAATATAAAAAGTAAATTCTATAAAAAATTAAAATAAAAAATTAGAAAACTTATTAGCTTTTTGCTATACTATATAATATAGAAAAATTTCTATTTATAAAAATGAACTTAGGAGGGAATATGGATACGAATCCTTTTTACAAAAAGATTCTATTGAAGTTAAGTGGTGAAGCTCTAATGGGTGAGCAAGAATTTGGAATATCAGCAGATATGATTATGATGTATTCAAGACAGATAAAAGAAATTGTTGAGCTTGGTGTTGAAGTCTCAATTGTTATTGGAGGTGGGAATATATTCAGAGGTCTGTCAGGTGCAGATCAAGGGGTTGATAGAGTGACAGGGGACCATATGGGTATGCTTGCAACAGTTATAAATTCGTTAGCTTTACAAAACTCTTTGGAAAAATTAGGTGTACAAACAAGAGTACAGACTGCAATTGAAATGCCTAAAATTGCTGAACCGTTTATAAAAAGGAAAGCTCAGAGACATTTGGAAAAAGGAAGAGTAGTTATTTTTGGAGCAGGAACAGGGAATCCATATTTTACAACAGATACTGCGGCGGCTTTAAGAGCTATAGAAATGAATGTAGATGTTGTCATCAAAGCTACAAAAGTTGATGGAATCTATGATAAGGATCCAGTTAAATATAAGGATGCATTTAAATATGAAAAAATAACATACAATGAGGTTTTAACAAAAGATTTAAAAGTTATGGATGCGACAGCCATATCACTTTGTAGAGAAAATAAATTACCTATTATAGTTTTTGATTCTTTAAAAGAAGGAAATTTGAAAAAAGTTGTAATGGGAGAAAATATAGGAACTATAGTATTAACAGACTAATAAGGGAGGAATTGAGATGACGGCAGAAATATTATTGAATGAATGTGAAACAAAAATGTTAAAAACGATTGATGCAGTGAAGGATAAGTTTACAGGAATAAGAGCTGGGAGAGCTAATATATCTATGTTGGATATGGTAAGAGTTGATTCTTATGGAAGTGAAGTGCCTTTAAATCAAATAGGGACAATTTCTGCTCCAGAAGCAAGGCTGCTAGTTATAGATCCTTGGGATAAAACTATGATATCTAAAATAGAGAAGGCTATACTTGCTTCTAATATAGGAATGACACCTAATAATGATGGTAGAGTTATAAGGCTTGTTTTACCTGAGCTGACTGCAGAGAGAAGAAAAGAGTATGTAAAACTTGCAAAAGCCGAAGCTGAAAATGGAAAAGTTGCAATAAGGAATATAAGAAAAGATGTTAATACTCATCTAAAAAAATTAGAAAAAGACAAAGATAATCCTATGTCAGAAGATGATTTAAAAGTTGCTGAAGGAAAGGTTCAAAATTTAACTGACAAGTATGTTAAAGAAATTGATGAACTTTTAGCTAAAAAGGAAAAAGAGATAACAACTATATAAAATCAAAAATCTCCTAAATTTTTTAGGAGATTTTTTATATATTAGAAGGAATAAGTTTAATGTATTTTTATATGAATAAAAGAATAAAAAAGATGCAGTTAATGTTTTAAGTTGAAGAGAAGAAATTATATATAATATTTAAGAAAATTAATAATACTATTTTTATAAAATTTTTTTAAATTTTTGTTGACAAAATAAAAAAAGTGTAGTATTATCATTTTATAAATTAGCACTCCTATAAGATGAGTGCTAACATAAAAATTAAGATTTGAAATGAGGTGAGTTTATGAATATATCTGATAGAGAGAAGTTAGTTCTCAATGCCATAATAGATTATTATTTAACTTTTGGTGATACAATCGGTTCAAGAACACTTGTGAAAAAATATGGAATAGATTTATCATCAGCAACAATAAGAAATGTTATGGCTGATTTAGAAGATATGGGATTTATAGAAAAAACTCACACATCTTCTGGACGAATTCCAACTGATATGGGGTATAAGTATTATTTAAGCGAACTTTTGAAGATAGAAAGACTTACTCAAGAAGAAAAAGAAAATATAAGTCTTGTTTATAATAGAAGAGTTGATGAGCTAGATAATATTTTAAAAAGAACTACAAATTTGCTATCTAAACTTACAAATTATGCAGGCATAGCAATAGAACCTAAAACAACCAATGAAAAAGTTGAAAAAATTGAGTTTGTTCATATAGATGAATATTTAATAATGATGGTCATTGTTATGGCTGACAGAAGAGTAAAAACTAAAAATATTCATTTGACATATCCAATGTCTAGAGTTGAGCTTGAAGAAAAAACAAGGGAACTTAATACAAAAATTAGAAATAATGAGATTGATATTCTTCAAATTGAAAGATATATACTAGGTGAGGATGAGGATTTAATATATGAAGATGAGATTCTTGAAAATGAAAATTTTAGTAAATATTTTGTAAATAACCTTTCTAGTATGCTTAAAGACAAAAGTATAAATGAAGTTGCCAATGTTATAGAATTTTTTAATGAAAGAGGAGATATAAGAGAACTTTTTGAAAAACTTATTGAACAGAGAACAGGAGAAAGTTCCAACAAGGTTAATGTAATATTTGGTGATGAGTTAGGTATAAAAGAATTGGAGGATTTTAGTTTTGTGTATTCTATTTACAACATACGAGGTTCTCAAGGAATAATAGGAGTTATGGGGCCTAAAAGAATGGCTTATTCCAAAACTATGGGACTTATAAATCATGTCAGTCGAGAAGTTAATAAGGTGCTCAACTTAATAGAGAAGAAAAAATAAAATTTAGGAGGATATAAATGCAAGAAAATGAATTAAAAGAAGAAGTTGTCGATGAGAAGATGGAAGAGATAAAAGAAACTAATTCTGACAATGAAGTATCTGAAGCAAGCGTTAATGAGGAGGGAAAAGAAGATCCTAAAGAAAATATAGAAAAACTAAAAGCAGAACTTGAGGATTGGAAACAATCTTATTTGAGAAAGCAAGCAGATTTTCAAAATTTTAGCAAAAGAAAAGAAAAAGAATTGGATGAACTTAGAAAATTTTCTTCTGAAAAGATAATAACGAAATTTTTGGGAAGTTTAGATAACTTAGAAAGAGCAATGGAGGCATCTTATGAAACTAAAGATTTTGATGCTCTAGTAAAGGGTGTTGAAATGATAGTTAGAGGAATAAAGGACATTATGTCCTCAGAAGGTGTTGAAGAAATAAAAGCTAGTGGAGAATATGATCCACAATATCATCATGCAGTGAGCGTGGAAGAGGATGAAAACTTTAAAGAAAATGAAATCGTGAAAGTTTTACAAAAAGGTTATATAATGAAAGGGAAGGTTATAAGACCGACTATGGTAACAGTTAAGAAATAATATTTAATAAGTGTATAAAAAAATTGATGAAATATAGGAGGAAAAAAATGGCAAAAATAATAGGAATTGACTTAGGAACAACAAACTCATGTGTTGCTATAATGGAAGGTGGAACAGCAACAATAATACCAAACTCAGAAGGAGCAAGAACTACACCTTCAGTTGTTAATATTAAAGAAAATGGAGAAACAGTTGTGGGAGAAATAGCAAAAAGACAAGCTATAACTAATCCTACTTCAACAGTGAGCTCAATAAAAACTCATATGGGCTCTGACTACAAGGTTGAAATATTTGGAAAAAAATATACTCCACAAGAAATATCTGCAAAAACATTACAAAAATTAAAGAAAGATGCAGAAGATTACTTAGGAGAAGAAATTAAGGAAGCAGTAATTACTGTGCCTGCTTACTTTACTGATTCACAAAGACAAGCTACAAAAGATGCTGGAACTATAGCTGGTTTAGAAGTAAAAAGAATTATAAATGAACCTACGGCAGCAGCTTTAGCTTATGGACTTGAAAAGAAAAAAGAAGAAAAAGTTTTAGTTTTTGACTTAGGTGGAGGAACATTCGATGTTTCTATACTTGAAATTTCTGATGGAGTTATAGAAGTTATTTCAACAGCAGGAAATAACCACCTAGGTGGAGATGATTTTGATGCTGAAGTAATAAAATGGTTAGTGGCAGAGTTTAAAAAAGAGACAGGAATTGATTTAGCAAATGATAAAATGGCTTATCAAAGACTTAAAGATGCAGCTGAAAAAGCTAAAAAGGAACTATCTACATTAATGGAAGCTTCTATTTCATTACCATTTATAACAATGGATGCAACAGGTCCTAAACATTTGGAAATGAAACTAACAAGAGCTAAATTTAATGATTTAACAAAACATTTAGTTGAAGCTACTCAAGGACCAACAAAAACAGCTCTATCTGATGCAGGACTTTCTGCAAATCAAATAGATGAAATACTATTAGTTGGAGGTTCAACAAGAATACCAGCAGTTCAAGAGTGGGTAGAATCTTATTTTGGTAAAAAACCTAATAAGGGTATAAATCCAGATGAAGTTGTTGCAGCAGGTGCAGCTATACAAGCTGGAGTACTTATGGGAGATGTAAAAGATGTATTACTTCTTGATGTAACTCCATTATCATTAGGAATTGAAACTTTAGGTGGAGTATTTACTAAAATGATAGAAAAGAATACTACTATACCAGTTAAGAAATCTCAAGTTTACTCAACAGCTGTAGATAATCAACCAGCAGTTACAATAAATGTATTACAAGGTGAAAGAGCGAAAGCTGCTGATAATCATAAATTAGGAGAATTTAATTTAGAAGGAATACCTGCTGCCCCAAGAGGAGTTCCTCAAATAGAAGTAACATTTGATATAGATGCTAATGGTATAGTTCATGTATCAGCGAAAGATTTAGGAACTGGAAAAGAAAATAAAGTAACAATTTCTGGCTCAACTAATCTATCTAAAGAAGAAATTGAAAGAATGACTAGAGAAGCTGAGGCTAATGCAGAGGAAGATAAAAAATTCCAAGAATTAGTAGAAGCTAGAAACAAAGCAGATATGTTAATATCTTCAACTGAAAAATCTTTAAAAGAAAATGGAGATAAGGCAACAGAAGAAGATAAGAAAAAAATTGAGGCAGCTTTAGAAGAACTTAAAAAAGTAAAAGATGGGGACAGCAAAGAAGCTATAGATAAGGCTGTAGAAGATTTATCGCAGGCAGCACATAAATTTGCTGAGGAACTATATAAAGAAGCACAAGCTCAGGCTCAAGCTCAACAGCAAGCAGGAGCTAATGCTGGAAATGATAAAAAAGATGAAGATGTAGCAGAGGCTGAAGTAGTAGATTAATTTATAAACTAATTAAATAAAATAGGAGGTTGTTGCAAATAAAATGCAACAACCCCTTTCTATCTTAAAAGAGAGGTACTTTATGAAAGGCGTATCATTTTTAGAAAATAATTATTTAGGATTAATAGCTATAATAGAAGAAAGAGATGGAATTAGCGCTATTGAATTTTTAAAGAATCAGAAAGATAGAATAGAGCTATTAAGAAATATGAAGGAAAGTGTACTTACAAAGGATTGCAAAAAACAATTGGAAGAATATTTTTCTGGAAAAAGAAGAAAATTTAATATTAAATTAGATACTATGGGCACAGATTTTCAAAAATCTGCATGGGAAGCTATGCAAAAAATTCCTTATGGGAAAACAATTTCTTATAGTGAAGAAGCAAAAATGATAGGAAATGAAAAAGCGGTTAGAGCAATAGGGCTTGCAAATGGGAAAAATAGAATACCTATTATTATACCTTGCCATAGAGTTATTGGAAAAAATGGGAAATTAGTAGGATATACTGGCGGACTGCATATAAAGGAATATCTTTTAAATCTTGAAAAGACTTATAGTATGTAATGTAAAATTAAAAAATTATTAAGTAATTTAAAGAGTAAGGAGAAAAGGAAATGACAAAAAGAGACTATTATGAAGTCCTTCAAGTAAATAAGGGAGCAAGTGAAGCAGAGATAAAAAAAGCCTATAGAAAGGCAGCTATGAAATATCACCCAGACAAATTTACAAGTGCAACAGAAAAAGAGAAAAAAGAGGCAGAAGATAAATTTAAAGAAGCAAATGAGGCGTATCAAGTGCTTTCAGATCCAGAGAAAAGGCAAAAATACGATCAGTTTGGTCATGCTGCATTTGAACAAGGTGGTGGCTTCAGTGGAGGAGCTGGCTTTGATTTTGGAGATATATTTGGAGATATATTTGGTAGCGGCTTTGGAGGAGGATTTAGTGGCTTCGGTGGTTTTGGAGGTTCAAGTGGCAGAAGCTATGTAGAAGCTGGAGCAGATTTAAGGTATACCTTAGAAATAACACTCGAAGAAGCAGCTCAAGGAGTAGAAAAGAAGATAAAATATAAAAGAACTGGCAAGTGTAATACTTGTGATGGAACAGGTGCAGAAGATAAACATTTAAAAACTTGTGCTAGATGTAATGGAAGTGGTCATATAATAACACAACAGAGAACAATTTTAGGAGTAATGCAATCACAAACGGTATGTCCTGACTGTCATGGTAGAGGAGAGGTTCCAGAGAAAAAATGTAAATCTTGCCATGGAAGTGGAGTAGAGAGAGAAACTCTGGAAAGAAAAATAAATATTCCTGCTGGTATAGATGATGGACAAAAATTAAAACTGTCTGGTTTTGGAGATGCAAGCACAAGCGGTGGACCTAATGGAGATTTGTATGTTCTTATTAAAATAAAAAGACATGAAATTTTTGAAAGAGATGAAGATGATTTATACTGTGAGATTCCTATATCATACTCAATGGCAGTTTTAGGGGGAGAGATAGAGATACCTACTTTAACTGCTAAGAAAACTATTAAAATACCAGAAGGTATAGAAAGTGGAAAATCTTTAAGAGTTAGAGGTGAGGGGATAAAATCTCTGAGAAGTGGTTATAAAGGAGATATAATTGTTAAAATTATAATAGAAACTCCAAGAAATTTATCTGATAAGCAAAAAGATCTGTTGCATAAATTTGAAGAAAGTTTAAATGAAAAAAATTATGAAAAGAAAACAAGTTTTTTTAAGAAAGTAAAAAAATTTTTCAAAGATGCTAGAGATTTTGTTGAAAAAGAAATGGAAAAATGAAAAATTATTCTTCTATAGCAGATGATGAAGAAAAGGAAGTTTAATACTTCCTTTTTTTGTGTAAAAAGAATTTTGAAATAAAGTAACTCATAGAAGAAATTTTAAAGTATCGATGAAAATTTAGAAAAAACTTGACGAAAGTTTCATTAGATAATAAAATTTCAAGTGTTAAGATTTATAAATAAATGAGGGCAGCAGATGAAAGAATATAAGCCATTGTGGATATTTAAAAATAGCCATATAAATACTATATTTCCAACTTTTTTCAGAAATATTGAAATAAAGTATGAAAGACAAAGAGTATTTTTTGAAGATAGTGATTTTTTAGATTTTGATTGGATAAAGAATAAAAATTCGAAGTTGATAATTCTTTGTCATGGTTTGGAAGGAAGTTCAAACAGCCATTATATTAAAGCTTTCGCTAAGTATTTTTCAAGTAGACAATGGGATGTATTGGCATTAAATTATAGATCTTGCAATGGAGAGATTAATCCCAGTCCTTTTTACTATGTATCTGGGAAGGGCGATGAAATAGAAAAAGCACTAGAATATACAGCAGATTACAGTGAGATAATTTTAATAGGCTTTAGTTTAGGAGCAAATAAGATTTTACATTATTTGGGAAATGAAGAGAATTTAAATAAAAAAATTAAAGGAGCCTTTGTTGTATCTCCTCCCTGTGACTTGGAAGGAAGTTCACAGATGATGATAAAAAAATCAAATCAACTATACACTAATTTCTTTTTAAAGCAGTTAAAAAACAAAGTTTTGGAAAAGCAAAAAAAATATCCGAATATCTTTAAAGCTTTTGATATATCGTTTGCAGATGTTTTGAATACAAAAAATTTAATAGCTTTTGACAATGAATTTACTGCTAAATTAAATGGTTATAGAAATGCAAAAGAATATTATATTAACAATAGTTCTCTATACACATTAAATAATATAAATATACCAACCATTATACTTACAGCTTTAGATGATCCTATGATGAGTTTAACCTGTTATCCTAAGGATATAGTAAAAAATAATCCTTTTTTAGAGTTAAAAACTCCTAAATATGGAGGACATGTGTCCTATGCTTCTTTTGGAAAGGAATACTGGTTGGAAAAATATGCTTATGAATATATAGAGAAAAAGATTTTGAAAAAAATGATGTTTTAGTTGAGAGTTTAAAAGAGATTTAACTGGGGGAAAAGATGGAAGAAAAAAAAGCAAAATTATCACTGGTAATGACAATGTTTATATTTGGAACTATCGGAATATTTGTGAATTATATAAACTTGCCCACCAATATAATAGCAGTTGTAAGAGGCTTTGTAGGAGCTATTTCTCTATTACTTATAACAAAGATAAAAAAAGAAAAAATTTCAATACAGGCAATAAGTAAGAATTGGAAGCTATTGTTCTTTTCTGGTTTTTTAATAGGTTTAAATTGGGTACTTTTATTTGAAGCATATAAGTATACAAGTGTTGCTATAGCAACTTTATGCTCTTATTTGGCTCCTATTTTTATGATGTTAACATCTTATTTTTTATTCAAGGAAAAATTAAGACCATCTAATTTTCTTTGTGTTTTTGTAGCTCTTTTAGGAATGGTTTTTGTTTCTGGAGTTTTTGAAACCAGTGAATATGCTGCAAATCATTTTAAGGGGGTATTATTTGGAGTAATGACAGCTATATGTTATACTTTTGTAATATTTATAAATAAGTCAATAAAAGATATTAGCCCTAATGATAAAACTGTAGTGCAATTATTTATAGCTGGACTTTCATTTTTGCCCTATACTTTGTTATCGAAAAATACAACTTCTATAAGTTTTGATTTTTTATCAATTTTTCTTTTACTCATAGTAGCTGTACTTCACACAGGTTATTCTTATTCTATTTATTTTAACTGTGTTGCTAAGTTGAAGACACAAACGGTTGCTATGTATAGTTATACAGACCCTATAGTTGCTATAGTTTTATCTACAATAATATTAAAACAAAAAATGACTCTTTTAAGTGTCATAGGAGCTATTTTAATTCTTGGTTCCACTATGGTAAATGAGTTACTGGAGAGGAGAAAAAAATAAAAGATTGATTTTAAACGGGGCTATTGCAACAGCCCCGTAATTTTTTTAAATAAATTTAAAATTTATAGTTTGCTCCAAGATTGAAAGCAATACCTCTTTGTTTTCCTAAAAACTTTTTAAGTTCAATATCCAAGGTTATATTATTTGTTAATTTAGCCTGCCATCCTAAATTTACTATAAAAGTACTACCTTTTAAAGATGGAGTAGGAGTAGTTAATCCTTTGTATGTTGCCTTTGCTTTTCCATTAAACTCATATTGATAAGCTAAGCTAGTGTGTATTCTATTGTTGTTATTTATATTATATGAAAAGTTACTTCCTAATAGAATATTACTACTTGTCGTAGATTTAAATTTATATTTTTCACCTGTGTTTAGCGTGACATCTTTTTTATTTTGGATATTCATAAGATATTTACTATATAACCTAATATTTTTGTTTTCATCTATTTTAAAAACTTTTCCAAGTCCCATATGCCAAGCATAGTATGATGTATTATATTTATAGTTAACAGGAGTAAAAAAACTACTAGATTTATAATCTGAATTAAGACGTCCTATATGCAGGCTATTTTCTAAAGATACATTATTTAAGAAAGTATATTTAGAGAAGAAACCTAGTCCTATATTTTTAATATCTCCTTCTGCTTTAATATTATTTTCTATATAACTTTTATATTTTCCCTGTCCATATTCAATTAATGCTCCATATACTAAATTGGCATTTTTAAGATATATTTTCTTTGATAGACCAGCATTTAAATGCTTTCCTTTTATGTCTATGTGTGAGCCTGTATTATTACGAATATCAGTATTATTCGTAGTAATAAATGAACCTGAGCTAGCTGTTGCAATATCTAAAACTTTTTCTGTAGTTAAGTGAAGTCCTTGATTGATAAAAGAAGCAAGCCCAGATGGAGTTTCTACTAGAGATTTAGTACTAGCATTTAAACTTATTTTAGGATTTTTTGTATTTACAAATATTTTTCTTTTGTCTTCAGAAATTTCTATATCATAAAGTAAAGAAATACCTTCTGATAATTTTCCAAGATTAATATTATTGTCAATGAAAGTGCCATTATCTTTTTTCAATAAAATAATTTCATTTACATTCGTATTTCCATCAACACTTGCATTGATGGTAGTGTTTGATAAATCGGTGTTATCATTAGAAGTTAGACTTAATATAATTTCATCATTTTTGATTGTATTTGGAATTTTAAAATCTATTTTTTGAAAAGCGGCTATATTATTAACACTAATTTTTTTAGTCTTTATAGAAAGACTGTTGTTTTCCATATTTTTATGAGTTTTAAAAAGTGGTGTTACAGCATTTTGCATTAAGATAGAACCATATAAATTAGTTCCATCTAAAATAGGATTTCCAGAAATTTCAATTTTATTATTTTTTGATTCAATATTATTTTCTGAAGAAGACAAAATTCCAGCAGCAATTATATTTTTAGCATTTGATACTTTACCACCATTGATAAAAATACTGTTATTATTTGCACTTGCTTTAGACTCTGCATCTGAGGATTCAGCTTGAGATATGGCAGCATAAATATTATTTTCTATTTCTCCAGAATTTATATGGATTTCATTATAGCTTGCTTCTGACATTACTGTATTTGAAGTAGAATTTGCAAGAGCTAAACCTCCTTCAACTGATTTATTTGTTGAATCACCTGTAATTTTTCCGTTGTTAATAATTACTTTATTTCCATTTGCAATTGAGCTAACCATTGTATTTCCCATGAAGTCACCAGAAAAAGCATATGCTCCTGTAATTTTTTTAATATTGCCATCATTAAGCTCTATGATATTTTGATTAGCAATTGATATAATTTCGAAATTTTTATTATCAGTAAAGTCATTTACCATGGCAGAGCTTTCTCCACCTGTAATAGAACTTAAATTGATATTTTTAATTGTTACTTTATTATTGCTAGCTTTTGCTGAAGCACTTCCATCGAATGTTGTAGAATCAGCTTTTCCACCGAAAATATTTCCTTTTAAACTAGAGTTATCAATAAAAATTTTGTTATTTTCAGCAAAAGTACTTACTTTTTCAGAGCCACCGCCTGTATAGTTATTCGCATCACCAGAAAATCCATAACTGTATCCACCAGCTATTTGCATAATATTTTTATCTATTTCGCCACCAAAAATTTCAAGTAAATTTTCCTTTGAACTAGCTGTAATTTCACTTTTTTGATTTAAAGAATTTGCATAACTTTGCCCAGCAGCTATGGTTGCACCATGAATATCTATACTATTTTTTATAGTTAATTTATTTTTTAATGTAGATGCATGTGCTACAGTAGAATTTGAATTTTCACTAACAATAATGCTAACTCTTCCACCAAAAGCCCCTCCAAATTCACTTCCATCAATATCTCCATTATTTATTAAAGTTTCGCTTTCACTTACCTCAGCTTTTCCACCATTTAAACTTAAAATATATGCCCCGCTTGTATCACCCATGGTCCCACTATTAATTATTGCTTTTCCCTTTTTTATATACCCGGTTGTAGTTGTATCTAAATTTAAATAACTTCCACTAACTTCATATACTTTTGAAGAATTTCCTATAAAAGGTTTAGTATAATTTAAAGTATTGATATTTCCTACTGTAATAGTAGCTTCTTTTCCATGAGAATTAGCAGTAACGATGTTTATACCTGTTGTAGGCGCACTCCAGTCTTCCTTAATTTCTTTTAATTCCAATGGAATAGCAGAGGCATAAATTCCTAAACCATATATAAAGAATATAGGGATAGTTTTTTTAATGTTTATTCTGCAAATTTTGTTCAATTTCATTATTGATTCCCCCTTATTTAGATATAAAAAAACAAAAAATTCTATTTATTATAGCATAGAAAAATATTTTTGCATATAAATTTTAATCACCAAAACAAAATTTATTTTTTTAAATATCAATATATTTAAAGTGTTTTTATTTTTATAAACCAAAATAAAAAATAAAAAAGATAAAAAAATACAAATAAATTTGATTTTTTATTTAACAAAAAATGAAAAAATTGAAAAAATAATTTCTTTATTTTATATAATGATATATAATGAATAAGAGATTTTTAGAAAAAATATTTCAAAAATTTATTTTCGGAGGGCTTATGTTAGAAGAGTTAATTTTAGATTTTAAAAAAATTTTTGGAGAATTTGAGAATATAAAAACATTTTTTTCACCAGGTAGAGTAAATTTGATTGGTGAGCATACAGATTATAATGGTGGGTTTGTATTTCCTTGTGCCTTAGATTTTGGAACTTATGCTGTAGTTAGGAAAAGAGAGGACAAAAATTTTAAAATGTACTCTAAAAATTTTGAACATTTGGGACTTATAGATTTTGCCTTGGAAGATTTAGTGTATAAGAGAAAAGATAACTGGGTCAACTATCCTAAAGGAGTAATAAAAGTATTTTTAGATCATGGTTTAGTAATTGATAGAGGTTTAGATATACTTTTTTATGGGAATATTCCAAATGGAGCGGGCTTATCTTCTTCTGCATCTCTAGAAGTATTGGTGGCAGTAATACTTAAAAATATGTTTAAGTTGGATATAGATATGATAGAGATGGTTAAATATTGCCAAATAGCTGAGAACAAATTTATTGGAGTTAATTCTGGAATTATGGATCAATTTGCAGTTGGAATGGGGAAAAAAGATAGAGCAATACT
This sequence comes from Fusobacterium sp., assembly GCF_030528405.1. Classification (GTDB taxonomy): domain Bacteria; phylum Fusobacteriota; class Fusobacteriia; order Fusobacteriales; family Fusobacteriaceae; genus Fusobacterium. The sequence goes on along the minus strand of NZ_JAUMYY010000006.1, from coordinate 32,367 downwards.
TTTAGACTGTAATTCACTAGATTATGAATATGTCCCTGTTAAATTAGAAAATATGAGTATAGTAATTGCCAATACAAATAAGAAAAGAGGACTTGCCGATTCAAAATATAATGAGAGAAGAGCTAGTTGTGAGGCAGCAGTAGAAGAACTTAATAGAAATGGTATTAATATAAAATATCTTGGTGAATTAACAGTTGAGGATTTTGAAAAAGTGAAGCACTTTATAAGAGATGAAGAACAACTAAAAAGAGCAAGGCATGCGGTTAAGGAAAATGAAAGGACAAAGGAAGCTGTTAAGATTTTAAAAGATGGTAAAATAGAAGAATTTGGAGAATTAATGAATGAATCTCATGTGTCATTAAGAGATGACTATGAGGTTACAGGAATAGAGCTGGATTCTTTAGTAGAAGCGGCCTGGAATGAAATTGGTACTATAGGTTCTCGTATGACAGGGGCTGGTTTTGGAGGATGTACAGTAAGTATAGTAAAAAATGAAAATTTGGAAAGCTTTATAAAAAATGTTGGAAAAAAATATAAAGCAAAGACAGGTTTAGAAGCTAGTTTTTATATAGCTAATATAGGAAATGGTGCTGGAGAAATAAAAGCTTAAAAACAAATTGGAGTTGGAAATATGGTTTATAGAGAAATAAAACATTTAATAGAATATGGAATAAAAAATTCTTTAATCGAAGAGGAAGATATAATCATAGTTAGAAATGAAATTATGACATTGCTTAATTTAAAGGAATGGACAGAGCCAGAGAATATAGAAACTGTAGTTGACTATCCGCAAGAGATATTAGATAAACTAACAGAATATGCTGTTTCACAAAAAATTATAGAAGATGGAATAGCAGATAGAGATCTTTTTGATACACTAATTATGGGGAAAATGACTCCTTTTCCAAGAGAAATAATAGCTAAATTTAAAAGCTTGGAAAAAGAAAGTATAGATAAAGCAACAGCTTATTATTATAATTTTTCGAAAAAAACAAATTATATAAGAACAGAGAGGATAGCAAAAAATTTATATTGGTTATCTCCAACTGAATATGGAAATTTAGAGATAACTATTAATTTATCAAAACCAGAAAAAGATCCAAAGGAAATAGAAAGAGAAAAAACTATTGTGAGAGCTAACTATCCAAAATGTTTACTATGCTATGAAAACGTTGGTTTTTCAGGAACTTTAGTTCATCCAGCGAGGCAAAATCATAGAGTTATACCTTTAAATCTAGCTAATGAAAAATGGTATTTTCAATATTCGCCTTATGTTTATTATAATGAACATGCAATAATATTTTCTTCTATTCACAGAGATATGAAAATAGATAGAGAAACTTTTAAGAGGATAGTGGACTTCTTAAAACAGTTTCCTCATTATTTTGTAGGTTCAAATGCAGATTTACCAATAGTTGGAGGTTCTATTTTAAGTCATGATCACTATCAAGGTGGAAGGCATGAATTTCCAATGGCAAAATCAGAAATAGAAAGAGAGATAAAATTTAAAAAATATCCAGAAATCCAAGCTGGTATAGTTAAATGGCCTATGTCTGTTATAAGAATAAAAGCTTTAGATACAGAAAAACTAATAGATTTGGCTGATGAAATCTTAAGAAAGTGGAGAGAATACTCAGATGCTGAGGTTGGACTTCTTGCTCATTCCTTTGAAAAAGCTCATAATACTATAACACCTATAGCAAGAAGAAGAGGTGAATATTACGAAATTGATTTAGTACTTAGAAATAATAGAACAGATGAAGGAAATCCTTTAGGGATTTTTCATCCTCATTCTGAGCATCATAATATAAAAAAAGAAAATATAGGTTTAATTGAAGTTATGGGTTTAGCTGTTTTACCAGGAAGATTAAAACATGAAATGAGAAAAATTGCAGAATTTTTAAAGGAGGAAGATAGTTTAAAAAAGATAGAAGAGGATAATGAAACTAAGAAACATTTAACTTGGCTAAAATCATTTTATAATAAGTATGAAAATGAAATAAAAGATTTTAAGGAAGAAGAGATTATTGAAAAAATTTTAAATGTAGAGATAGGAATTACTTTTTCAAGAGTATTGGAAGATGCTGGGGTATTTAAGAGAAATAAAAAAGGTGAGCAAGCCTTTTTAAAATTTATTGAAGAGCTAAATAAATAGGAGGACAAATGGCAGTATTGGTTTGTGGTGGTGCAGGATATATAGGTAGTCATGTTGTAAAATTGTTGGTTGAAAATAATAGAGAAGTTGTTGTAATAGATAATTTAGAAACAGGTCATGTGGATGCTGTTGATAAAAAAGCTACATTGGAAATAGGAGATTTAAAAGATGAAGAATTTTTAGACAGAGTTCTAAAAAAACATAAAATAGATGGAGTTATAGATTTTGCAGCTTTTTCTTTAGTTGGAGAGAGTGTACAAGAACCACTTAAATATTTTGAAAATAATTTTTATGGGACTCTATGTCTTTTAAAAGCTATGAAAAAACATAATGTTAATAACATAGTATTTTCATCAACAGCAGCAACTTATGGAGAAGCTGAAAATATTCCTATACTTGAAACTGATAAAACGGAGCCAACTAATCCTTATGGAGAAAGTAAATTAGCTGTAGAGAAAATGTTTAAGTGGGCTGCCAATGCTTATGGCTTAAAGTATACAGTACTTAGATATTTTAATGTTGCAGGTGCTCATTCAAGTGGAGAAATTGGAGAAGCTCACAGCTGTGAAACACACCTAATTCCTATAATTTTACAAGTAGCTTTAGGGCAAAGAGAGAAGATAGCAATATATGGAGATGACTATCCAACGGAAGATGGAACTTGTATAAGAGATTACATACATGTAATGGATTTAGCTGATGCACATCTTTTAGCATTGGATAGATTGAATAGTGGAGGGGATAATCAAATATTTAATTTGGGCAATGGAGAGGGGTTTTCTGTTAGACAGGTTATAGAGACAGCAAGAAAGATAACGGGGCATACTATACCAGAAGAACTATCTCCAAGAAGAGCAGGAGATCCAGCAAAATTAGTAGCATCATCGAAAAAGGCAAATGATATATTAAAATGGAAGCCTAAATATAATAAATTAGAGCAGATAATTGAGTCAGCATGGAAGTGGCATAAAAAAAATCCTAATGGATATGAAGATTAAAAAATAATTTTAACTGTATAAAATACGAAAAAATTAATTCTGAATACAACACATAACATTTAAAAAGGCGAGGAATGTTTAATATATATTTGACATATTGGAAATAATATAGTAAAATTTGAAAACTTAATCAATATTAATATGGAAAGTTAAATACAAGATAAACTATAAATTATTAAAAAATTTTTATAAAACTTAGGAGGACTGATAGAAATGAAATTATTTAAGAAAAGTATTTTTGTGGTGGCAATCTCTATGCTATTTATGTTTCTTTTAGCTTGTAGTAAATCAGAAGAGAAAAAAGAAGTTAAGGGAATTGACAGAAGTAAAGAGTTTATAACAGTTGCAACAGGACCAACAAGTGGAATCTATTTCCCAATAGGAGGAGCTTTTGCAGAGGCTTTAAAATCAGCAGGTTATAATACTAGTTCACAGGCAACAGGTGCTTCGGCAGAAAATATTTCTATGATTTCTAAAGGAGAAGCAGAAATAGCTATAGCAATGCAAGATTCAGTTATGCAAGCATATAAAGGTTTTGGTGCTTATGAAGGGAAGGCAAATCCAGAGTTAACTGCACTTATGCGTTTATGGCCTAACTATGTTCAATTAGTAACTTTAAAAAAATCAGGAATTAAGACAGTTGAAGATTTAAAAGGTAAGAGAGTAGGAGTGGGAGCAGCAAACTCTGGTGTAGAATTAAATGCTCGTATGATTTATGAAGCATATGGTATGACTTATGCAGATAGTAAAGTGGATTATTTATCTTATGGGGAAGCTATAGATCAAATGAAAAACGGTCAATGTGATGCAGCTTTTGTTACATCTGGCTTACCAAATGGAACTATAATGGAACTAGCAACAAGCTATGATATGGAAATAGTTCCTATAGATGGAGCAGGTAGAGATAAGCTTATAGAAAAATATCCATTCTTCTCTAAGACAATAGTTCCTGCAAATACATATAATAATGATAAAGATGTTGAATCAGTATTCGTTTACAATATAATGTTAGTAAATAGCAAACTTTCTGATGAAATGGTATATGATATGATAAATGTAATTTTTGAAAATATTGGAACAATAAAAGCTTCTCACAATGCTGCTAATAAAAATATAGATATGTCATTTGGTGTGGAAGATGTAAGAATACCATTACATCCAGGAGCAGCTAAATTCTGGCAAGAAAAAGGTTTTAAAACACCTAATAATTAAATTTTATAGAGTGGAGTTGCTGCAAATTAAATTTTAAAATGCAGCACTCTACAATTTAATAAAAAAAGGAAAAACGACTGATTATGAGGAGAATGAGATTAATTAAAATAGTCGTATTTTTTTTTATTCTCTTTTTGTTGTATGCTTGTTCTAAGAAAATAGAAATTTCTAATCAAATAACAAAAGAAATTTATTTAAGTCAGGGAATAAAAAAAGGAGATATTGTATCTTTTGAATGGGAACACTCATTTGAGCATATTGTATGGAAAGAATATTATAAACTGACAGATAAAAATACCTTTGAACTATTTACTATTGCAGTAGAGGGATTTGGAGCAGGGATACCAGCTGAAATGGATTGCACCTATAGATATGAAGATGGGATGATCTATATGGAAAATATAAAAAGTAGTAGTTTTAAAGAGTTTAATTGGATTAATTCTAAAAAACAACTAAAAAAAATTTTGATTAACGAAAGAGAAATTATAAAAGGAGAGGAACTCCCTGAGAGAGAAAAAATAAAACTATCAATAAAATAAAGAAATGAGGGAAATATTGTGATAAAAGAAGAAAAAATAGATAAGCAAGCTCTGCTAGAGGAATTTGAAAAAGAAAGCAGAACTAGAAATTTTGTAAGTCCCATTGTTGAGAAAGCATTAAAATGGATAGCTCTAATAGTTACTTTCTATCATCTAGCCTATGCATCTGGATATATAAGACCAGAAACTTTAAGGCATCGTTCTATACATGTTGGAATGATTTTATTTATGACCTTTGCTATATATCCAGCATTTAAAAAATCAAGTAGAAAATTTATTGCTTGGTATGATTATATATTTATGATACTATCAGTTGCTATTCCAACATATATGTGGGTTAATTATCAAGCTATAATTGATAGAGTTGGAGATGCAAATCAAATGGATGTAATTATGGGTACAATACTTGTTTTACTTGTAATAGAAGCATCTAGACGTATAACAGGTTGGGCTCTTCCTTTAATAGGGATAATTTTTATGATATATGCACTTATGGGAGCAAGACAGGGGCTTATACCTATAAATGTTCCAGGCTTATTTTTACATAGAGGTTTTCAGTGGACTAAGCTTATAGGACATTTATTTTCAAATACAGAAGGAATATATGGTACATCTGTAAATGTTGCATCAACATATATATTCCTATTCATAGTTTTTGGGGAAGTAATGAATAAGTGTGGAATGGGTAAATTTTTTAATGATATAGCAATAGGATTAGCTGGGCATACTAAAGGGGGACCAGCAAAAGTGGCTGTAATTGCAGCAGGTTTACTTGGTAGTATAAACGGTTCCGCTATAGCAAATGTTGTTACAACAGGAGCTTTTACTATTCCACTTATGAAAAAAATAGGTTATAGTAAAGAATTTTCAGGGGCAGTTTCTTCAACAGCATCAGTGGGAGGACAATTACTACCACCTATAATGGGAGCTGCAGCGTTTATAATGGCGGAAACTTTAGGTATAAAATATAAAGTGATTGTTGTTTCAGCAGCAATACCAGCTCTTATATATTATTTGGGAATTATATTCCAAATTCAAATGAGAGCTTCAAAAGATAAGTTGGATGGAATGCCAAAGGATCAACTTCCTAATGTAAAAGAAACTATGAAAATTTATGGTCACTTAGTAATTCCTATTATATTCTTAGTATATATGTTATTTTTTAGTGGTTATACAGTTATAAAGGGAGCTTTTTTAACTATTTTAATAACAATAGTTGTAGCACAGTTGAAAAAAGAAACTCGTATGAATTTAAAAGATATAGAGCAAGCTTTTATAGCTTCAGCTAAGTCAACTGTATCAGTTGCAATAGCTTGTGCTTGCGTAGGTATAGTTATAGGGGTTTCTAGCTTAACAGGTTTCACAATTAATATGGCAAGTACTATAATTTCATTAGGTGGAAAAAGTTTAATGCTGACTTTAGTATTTACTATGGTTACTTGTATGATATTAGGTATGGGTCTTCCAAGTATACCAGCTTATATTATAACTGTTACAATAGCAGCTCCTGCACTTATAGAATTGGGAATAAGACCTTTAGCAGCTCATTTATTCTGTTTTTACTTTGCAATGTTTGCAAATATTACTCCACCAGTTGCTTTAGCTTCTTTTGCAGCAGCAGGAATATCGGGTGGAAACCCTATGAAAACTGGTATTGTATCTGTAAAACTTGCATTAGCAGGCTTTATAATTCCGTATATGTTTGTATATAATAATCAATTATTATTGATAGATACAACATTTATTCAAGGAATACAAGTTGCATTAACAGCTTGTGTAGGAGTATTTTTAATAAGTGCAGCGGTAGAAGGATTCTTATATACAAAGGTAAATGTATTGATGAGGATTATTATGCTAGCTGGAGCATTTTTATTGATAGATAGCTCTTTATTAACAGATTTATTAGGAGTTGGAACTTTTATAGTAGCTGTAGCAGTGCAAAAACTACTAGCTAAAAAGCATAGTAATGTTGCAGTTTAACTTTTAGAAAAAAAGATAAATAAAATTTGTATGAGCTGTTGCAAATAGATTTTAAAAAGTTTTGCTTAGTTCTCTAAATATAAAATTTCGATATTTTAAAAAAATATAGCTTTGATAAAAATACTGGAATTATTATGAAGGAGCAACTTATAAAAACAGATGAAGTCTTTAAAGTGTAACAGCTTTATTTTTCTATGAATAAAAAAGATCTATAAAAATCTTTAAAATTGTCTATACTTATGATAGAATTAGAAATAGAAAAATTTAAGATATAAAGAGGGGATTGTATATGAAAAAGAGAGTTAGAACAAGAGTTGCTCCGTCACCTACTGGGGATCCGCATGTTGGAACAGCATACATTGCTTTGTTTAACATAGGTTTTTCTGCATCACACGATGGTGATTTCATTTTAAGAATAGAAGATACAGACAGAACAAGATATACAGAAGGTTCTGAGCAAATGATTTTTGATTCACTAAAATGGTTAGATTTAAATTATTCAGAAGGACCAGATGTTGGAGGGGACTATGGCCCTTATAGGCAATCTGAGAGATTTGATTTATATGGAAAATATGCAAAAGAATTAGTTGAAAAGGGGGGAGCTTATTATTGCTTTTGCGATCACGAAAGATTAGAAAATCTAAGAGAAAGGCAAAAAGCGATGGGAAAAGCACCAGGCTATGATGGACATTGCAGATCTCTTTCTCAAGAAGAAATTGATGCAAAGATTGCTGCAGGAGTACCCTATGTAATTAGATTAAAAATGCCTTATGAAGGAGAAACAATCATTCATGACAGATTGAGAGGAGATGTTGTTTTTGAAAATAGTAAGATAGATGATCAAGTTCTTTTAAAGGCTGACGGTTATCCTACATATCATTTGGCAAATATAGTTGATGACCACTTGATGGGGATTACACATGTTATAAGAGCAGAAGAATGGATACCTTCAACTCCAAAACATATTCAACTTTACAAGGCCTTTGGCTGGGAAGCTCCAGAATTTATACACATGCCTCTTTTGAGAAATGATGACAGAACTAAAATTTCTAAGAGAAAAAATCCAGTTTCTTTGATTTGGTATAAGGAAGAGGGGTATTTGAAAGAAGGGCTTATAAATTTCCTAGGTTTAATGGGTTATTCTTATGGAGATAATGTAGAAATATTCAGTCTTGAGGATTTTAAAAAGAATTTTAATATAGATAAGGTATCTCTTGGTGGTCCAGTTTTTGATCTTGTAAAATTAGGCTGGGTAAACAATCAACAGATGAAACTAAAAGATTTAGATGAACTGACAAGGTTAACTATTCCTTTCTTTATTAAAGAAAATTATTTAAAAGATGAAAATCTTTCTGAAAAAGAATTTGAAACTTTAAAGAAAGTAGTTGAAATAGAAAGAGAAGGAGCAAAAACTTTGAAGGAACTAGCGGGAAACTCTAAATTTTTCTTTATTGATGAATTTGATTTGCCAGAACTTAGAGAAGATATGGACAAAAAAGAAAGGAAAGGTATAGAAAGACTTTTATCTTCTTTAGAAGATGAAGCAGGAAAAAAATCTATAAAAACTTTTATTGATAAATTAGAAAACTGGGATAAAGATAGCTTTACTCCTGATGAAGCAAAAGAGTTGCTTCATTCTTTGTTAGATGAAATCGAAGGAGGACCAGGAAAAGTATATATGCCACTTAGAGCAGTTTTGACTGGTCAATCAAAGGGAGCGGATTTATATAATATTTTATATGTTATAGGGAAAGAAAGAGCTTTAAAGAGAATAAAAAGCACAATTACTAAATATGATATAAAACTGTAAAATTTAAAAGATGGAGTTATTGTATTTTAATGATTAAGTAAGTTATTTGTATGTTAAGCAAAGAACTTTAAATTCAAATTTACAATAGCCCCTTCTTTTTTTAAAAAAATTGGGGGGATAATGGAAGCACTTATTAAATCTTACTTTAAAATAAATGATTTTGGAACCGATATAAGAAAAGAAATAATAGCAGGAACAACAAATTTTCTAACAATGGCTTATATTTTAGGAGTTAACACTATAATTTTAAGCTCTACAGGAATGAATTTTAACTCAGTATTTTTAGCAACGGCTATTTCGTCTGCCATAGCATGTTTTGTAATGGGCTTATATGCCAATGCACCCTTAGGTTTAGCTCCTGGTATGGGTTCAAATTCTTTTTTTGCTTTTATTGTTGTAAAACTTTATGGTTATAGTTATCAAGAAGCTTTAGCTATGGTTTTTCTATCAGGCAGTTTTTTTATATTATTATCTTTAACAGGAATAAGAGATAAAATAATTAACTCCATTCCTAAAAATTTAAAACAAAGCATAGGAGCGGGAACAGGTTTTTTTATAGCTTTAATAGGATTGGTAAAAGCTGGAATAGTTGTTCCTAGCTCAGCAACTATAGTAACATTAGGAAATTTAAAAAATCCCACAGTTTTGCTGGCAATATTTGGATTTTTGTTAACAATTATTTTTATGAGTAGAAAAATAGAAGCAGCAGTTTTCCTAGGACTTTTGATAACAGGCTTTGTTGGAATAATATTAGGGAAATTTGGAGTTGAAGGTATGCCAACTTTTTCAAATGAAATTATAAAATTAAATAATAATTTAAATCATTTGGGAGAATTTAGTGAGGGATTAAAAAGTTTAATTAATAAACCAAAGGCAATATTTTTGATTTTTACCTTTTTCTTTGTAGATTTTTTTGATACAGCAGGAACTTTAGTCGCAATAACAAATAAAATAGAGAGTACTGTAGATAAAAAGTATGAAATGAAAAAGATGCTATTCAGTGATGCAGTAGGTACAGTCATAGGGTCAATTTTAGGAACTTCAACAATTACAACTCTTACGGAGTCAACAAGCGGTGTTGCAGCAGGAGGAAGAACAGGATTGACTGCAATAGTTACAGGTATATGGTTTTTAATATCATGGGTATTTACGCCACTTGTAACAATAGCTTCTCCTATAGCGATAGATGGAAGATTATTAGAACCAATAATAGCCCCTTCTTTAATATGTGTTGGAATCTTAATGGTGACACAGCTTTCAAAAATAGATTGGGATGATTTTTCATCAGCTGCCTCAGGCTTTGTAACTATAATTATAATGATTTTAAGCTACTCTATTCCTGATGGAATAGCAGCAGGTCTGATAGTTTATGTATTTTCCAAAATATTAACAAAAGATGTTAAAGATGTAAAAATAAGCGTTTGGTTAATGTTTATATTATTTTTGTTGCATTTTATATTAAAATAATGTTCCACAAGTTGTAAAAAAATATTCATCTGTGTTATAATTAAAATGGAGTTTTATCTAAAAATTTTAAGGGAGAGTGAATGTTTATAATTTTATTATTTCAGATAATTTTGGTTTTAAGCATTTTACTTTGGGTAAAAAGAAAGTTTATAAGAAAAATAAATTTAAAAAACATTATTTTATTAATAGGGATAGCTATAGCTCTGTTGCTATTAATGAATTATATTTTGCTTATAATAGCTTTTTATTTAGATAACTTAAATAATTTAAATCATTAGGGGGTAAGGTGGATACAATGTTACCTACACTACTGGTAATAGTATTTTTTATATTTGTTATTTCAGTAGGACTACAAAAAACAATACAGATTTTACCTGGTTTAATAATAATAGGTATATTATTTTGGATATTTGGCTGGGTAGTGATAAATTTTTTCTGGGTATTTGTAATTATTTGGTTTATAAAAAAATTATCTACACCTAAACAGACAAAAAGGACAACATATTACAGAACATATAGTACAAAAGATGCTGAGGAATTTTTTAGGCAATTTTATGGACAAAATGCATACCGACAAAATACAAGTTATGGGGGATATGGAAGATATAACCAAGGAAATTCAGCAACCAATACTTGGACATTAAATAAAGATGAATATTATAGAGAATTGGGTGTGAGTAAAGATTCTACCAAAGAAGAGTTAAGAAAAGCTTATTTAAGAAAAGTTAAAGAAAATCATCCAGATAGATTTACTAATGCTAGTGAGCAAGAAAAAAAATATCATGAAGAAAAATTAAAGAAAATAAACGAGGCTTATGATAATCTGACAAAGGATTTTTCATAAGAAAATGGAGGACTAATGGCTTTAAAAGCGATTATTATGGCTGCTGGAAAAGGAACTAGAATGAAATCGAATATTTCAAAGCTAATGCATATAGCTCATGGAAAACCTATAATTTCAAGAGTTATAGGTGCTTTGAGTCAGCTTGAAGTGGAGGAGAAAATTTTTATATTAGGGCATAAGAAGGAACAAGTTCTTAATTATTTTGGAGATATAAGTTATGTTGTTCAAGAAGAGCAATTGGGGACAGGTCATGCTGTTATGCAAGCTGAAAAGAAACTCTCTGGATATAAAGGAGATGTTTTAATTTTAAATGGAGATGTACCACTTTTAAAAGCAGAAACATTGAAGAAATTATATGACTTATATCTTGAGAGAAAAGTTGATGGCATAATTTTAACAGCTAATTTTGAAAATCCTTTTAGTTACGGTAGAGTTATAACTGAAGCGGGAAAAGTTTTGGGAATTGTAGAAGAGAAAGATGCAAGTGAAGAACAAAAAAAAGTAAAAGAAGTTAATGCTGGAGTTTATATATTTAAAGCTGAAGATTTACTTAATGCTTTATCTCAAATAAATAATAAAAATGAGAAGGGAGAATATTATTTAACTGATGTAGTAAAAATTTTATCAGGCTCAGGTAAAGAAATCATCTCTTATTCACTAGAAGACAGTATAGAAATACAAGGTGTAAACTCAAAGGTTGAGTTAGCACTTGTTTCAAAAATTTTAAGAGATAGAAAGAATAAAGATCTAATGGAAAAAGGAGTAATACTTATTGACCCAGCGACTACTTATATAGATGATGAGGTAGAGATAGGTATAGATACAGTAATTTATCCAAATGTAATAATTCAAGGTAAGACTGAAATAGGAGAAAATAATCAGATTCTTTCTAATACAAGAATTATAGATAGCAAGATTTTTAATAATATTAGGATAGAGAGTTCTGTAGTAGAAGAAAGTATATTAGAAGATGGGGTAACAATAGGGCCTTTTGCTCATTTAAGACCAAAGACTCATTTAAAAGAAAATGTACATATAGGAAATTTTGTAGAAACTAAAAAATCTATTCTAGAAAAAGGAGTAAAAGCAGGGCACTTAAGTTATTTAGGAGATTCACATATTGGAGAAAAAACTAATATAGGTGCAGGTACTATAACTTGTAACTATGATGGTAAGAATAAATTTAAAACAATTATAGGTAAAAATGTTTTTATAGGTAGTGATACTATGTTAGTAGCACCTGTGGAAATAGGGGACAATGCATTAATAGGAGCAGGCTCTGTAATAACTAAAAATGTTCCTAGTAATGCTCTTGGAGTTGCAAGAGGTAAACAAATAATAAAGGAAGGATGGAAAAAATAAAATGAAAAGTTTTAGTAATGTGAAGATCTTTGCAGGTAATTCGAACTTAGAATTGGCTAAGAAAATAGCTGACAGATGTGGCTTAGAATTAGGAAAATCAGAAATTCTTAGATTTAAGGATGGAGAAATTTATATTGAAATTGAAGAAACTGTAAGGGGTAGAGATGTATTTGTTGTACAATCAACATCTGAACCAGTAAATGAAAATATAATGGAGCTTTTAATCTTTGTTGATGCATTAAGAAGAGCTTCTGCTAAAACTATAAATGTAATAATTCCATATTATGGTTATGCAAGACAAGACAGAAAGTCTAAACCAAGAGAACCTATTACATCTAAACTGGTTGCCAATTTATTGACTACTGCTGGAGTAAATAGAGTGGTAACTATGGATTTACATGCAGATCAAATTCAAGGTTTTTTTGATATACCTGTTGATCATATGCAAGCTTTACCATTAATGGCAAAGTATTTTAAAGAAAAAGGACTTTTCGGTGATAAGGTTGTAGTTGTTTCTCCTGACATTGGAGGTGTAAAAAGAGCTAGAAAACTTGCTGAGAAATTAGATTGTAAAATAGCTATAATTGATAAAAGAAGACCGAAACCAAATATGTCTGAAGTTATGAATCTGATAGGAGAAGTTGAAGGTAAGATTGCGATATTTATAGATGATATGGTAGATACAGCAGGAACTATAACAAATGGAGCAGATGCAATTTTATCAAGAGGAGCTGTTGAAGCTTATGCATGTTGTTCACATGCTGTATTTTCAGATCCAGCAGTTGAAAGATTAGAAAAAAGTGGCTTGAAAGAGATAGTTGTAACTGATTCTATTTGTCTTCCTGAATATAAAAGAATAGATAAAGTTAAAATAATATCAGCAAATACAGTGCTTGCAGATGCTATAGATAGAATAGTGAACAATAAATCAGTTTCAGAATTATTTGAATAGGCGGGCTATGAAATTAAAAATAGAAAAAAAATTAGAATTTATCGGTGGAGAAACTAAGGATTTACTGAAGGAAAAAATCTTGGATGGTGGTTTAATAATATATCCAACAGATACAGTTTATGGCTTAGGGGCAATTATAACTAATCATATAGCCTTAGAAAATATATATAAAGTAAAAACTAGAAATTTTTCATCTCCACTTATAGCACTTATAAGTTCTGTAGATAAAATAGATAAAATTGCTTATTTAAGCGATAAAGAAAAAATTTTAGTTAAAAAATTAGCAAAAAAATTTTGGCCAGGTGCATTGACTATTATTTTAAAAAAGAAAGATATAGTTCCAGATATTATGGTATCGAACGGTAATACAGTAGGTATTAGAATTCCTAATTTAAAGTTAGCCTTGGATATAATAGATTTAGCAGGTGGCATACTTGCGACAACGAGTGCTAATATTTCAGGAGAAGCAAGCCCTAGATCGTATGAAGAATTAAGTGAAATTATAAAAGATAGAGTGGATATTCTTGTAGATGGAGGAAATTGTAAAATAGGAGAAGTGTCAACAATAATTGATTTGACAGGAAAAGTACCTAAAGTATTAAGACAGGGAGCAATAAGTTTGGATGAAATAGAAAAAACTATTGGGGAAGTGGAGGTGTAAAAATGAAAATGAGAGTTAATCCAGCAACTATGAATCCTATGGAGATGAACAATGTTTCATCTATGATGGGAATGATGAATAGTATTCAAAAAATAGGAAAATCAAAAAGAAAGTATTCAGTAAAATTAGAAAAAGGAGACAAGAAACTTCTTGTAAAATTTATAAATGAAGCAAAAAAACAATTTTCTGAAACAACATCAGGAGATCAGTATGCAGGTGTATATAATTTTCTGAATTATGTAAGTGATGTGGCAGCTAATAAAGATAGCAAAGAATTAAAAGTGAGTTTTGAGGAATATGAATTCTTGAAAAAAATGCTTATAGATTCTGTGAGGGCTATGGAAAAAATGCAATTTTTTTGGTATCAATTTATAAAAAAAGGAATGGTAAAAATATTGTGTAAACAATATAGAGAACTTCTAAAAAAATTTAATTAAAAAAAGGGCTATTGCAATATAGTGATTAAATAAGTAAAAACTTAAAAATCAAATTTGCAATAGTCTTTTTTATATAAATATCCTTTTTACTCGTCTTCCCAATCCTGTCATAATGTCCCAAGTACATAATTCATCTATATTTAAAGAATTTATAATCTCTGTGTTAATAATGGTAGCAGTATCACCAATTTTTATATTTTTTCTCTTTTCTTTTGGAATTTGAACCATGGTCATATCCATACAAATACTTCCTATGATTGGACATTTTATATTATTTATTAAGACATACGAACCTTTAGATAGATACTTTTTCATTCCGTCAGCATAACCTATGGGAAGAACAGCATAGGTTTCGCCAGCTGGGAGTTTAAAAGTTCTACCATATGAAACAAATGAAGATTCTAAAGTTTCTTTAATAAAAATAACTCTTGATTTAAGTGTGAAAACATTTTTTAGTCTTTTGTCTTTACTATTGCCACTAAAACCATACATTCCTAGTCCTACTCTGACTAGATTTCCTATTATATTTTCAGAAAAATTAGTAATACCAGCACTATTAGATATATGTATAAATTTAAATTTATAAGCTTCAACAATATTTTTAAATTTTTTAATTTGTTCTAAAGTGAAATTTCTTGACTCTTCAGTTAACAAATCTGTATCGGAAAGGTGAGAAAAAATACCTTTTAATTCGAGTTTATTCTTCAGGCAAAAACTTATAGCCTCTTCAATTTCAGTAATATTAAAACCAAGTCTAGTCATTCCTGTATCAATTTTTAAATGTATAGGAATTTTTAAATTGGATTTTTTTATGAAGTTTAAAGTTTCAAATGAACTTACAGATAGGTGAATATCTTTTTCGTGACTAGCATTTTCAAAATCTTCATTAAATGAAGCACCTAGGATAAGTATAGTATTTTTAATTCCAGATTTTCTTAGCTCTAAAGCTTCTTCTAAATTAGCGACACCAAAAAAATTTATACCAGCATCAACCAAGATTTTTGTTATCTCTATGGAGCCTAAACCATAGGCATTTGCTTTTACAACAGCTAAAATTTCTCTATTAGAAGCTAGTTCCTTTAATTTTTTTACATTATATATTATGTTCTTTGTGTCAATTTCAAGCCATGCTCTCATAACTTCCTCCAAATATTTTATTTTAAGAGGCTGTTGCATATTTTAAAAATTTTCTCAGTTCTGCACTTAAGCCTAAATAATCAAAAAAACTTTTTAGTGAATTTTTGAAATATTTAGATTACTAAGCAAAACTTTGTAAAAATTTAATTTGCAACAGCCCCTTATTAAGCTACTTATTAAAAATAAGATTTATTTAGATCCAAAAGGTTGTAGTTTTTTTACAGCACTATCTATAAAATTCTGGAAAACTTTTTGAGAGATAGAGTTTACCTCCTCTTTATTTACAGCAAGCAAAGAATAAATTTTACTATTATCTTCCCAAGCTCCTTTTTGAGTGACTTTTTTCATAATTAAATCTGTGGCATAAACAGTTAAGTCAGAAACAACAGGTGAAACTATACTTTTTGAAAAAGCATCCATATCTTCTAAGTTAGTTTTATAAATTGCTTCAACTTCTTTTCTTACTTGAGATCTAAGAGCTAAAGCAGCATCTTTATTAGCTTGTGATTGAGCAACTATAGAGCCACTTTTTGAAAGAGAAGCACTATTTAAAACATATAATTCCTTATCAGGATTAACTCTGGATGCAACAGCTTCTTGGATAGCTGTTGGTGCAGGAGTTGATGTCAGTTTAGGAAATACAGATTCAATTGATGAGCAAGAACTCAATAAAAGAATTGAAAGAGTTAGTAAAAATAACTTATTTTTAAACATTATTATCCTCCTAAAAAATATTTCTTGTATATTATAATATTATAGCACATATTATTATAACATATAAGAAAATAAAAAATAAGCTATTGAGAAATTCAATAGCTTAAGTTTTTTTATGCATTTATATCGTTTTTACAAGAATTTGTATCAAGATATTCTTTTAAGTTTTCAAAAGTTGTTTCTATCATATTAGAAGCTGCCTCATCAGTGTAAGAACCTACATGTGGAGTAACTAGTACTCTTGGATATAGATCTAAAAGTCTTTGGAAAGTAGGGAAACTTGCTTTAAATTCAGCTTCTCTATCTTTAAAATTCTTGAAGAAATAATTAACTTCTCCTTCTATTGTATCAATTCCAGCTCCCATTAAATGATTGCTTTCTAATGCATCAATAACAGCTTCAAGATCCATAAGCTCTCCTCTAGCAGTATTGATTAAAATAGAATTCTTCTTCATTTTAGATAAAAATTCTTTTGTAATAACTTTACCATTTTCTTTTATATATGGAGCATGAATACTTATAATATCGCTATTTTTTATTAGTTCATCCAAAGAAACCTGAGTTACTATATCTTCAATACCAGTTTTAGGAAACATATCATATCCTAAAACATTAGCTCCCAGTCCTTTAAATAATTTAGCAGCAGTAAACCCTATTTTTCCAAGCCCTATAATTCCAACATTACAATTTCTTATTTCTCTAGCAAACATAAATGGATCCACTGTAAAATTTCTCTCTTTGAATTTTTCTGCAGTGTAAGGTAGAGCTCTAAGCAATGACATTGCCATTGAAACAGCTAGTTCTGCTATTGCATTTGGAGAATAGAAAGGAACATAAGCAAGTTTAAAACCTAATTCTTTTGCATATTTTACATCTATGTGATTTGTTCCCACTGTTCTTGTGAAAAGATATTTAACGCCATAACTCTTGTACATATCAAGAACTTCTTTAGTAGCAAAACAGTTTCCACGAAGAACAACGCATTCAAAACCTTTTGCTTTCTCAGCAGTTTCTTTGCTGTTTAGATAATCTGGAATTAACTCTATTTCATAGTTAAACTTTTTGTTTAATGAATGAAATAAAGGAACTTCAACTTCTCTTACTCCATAAAATAAAACTCTCATAAAAAATCCTCCTTGATAAATTATTATAAAAAATTTTAATATAAACTATTTTAATAGATTATAACATAAAAAAAAAAAAAGATAAGTACAAAAAAAGAATAAGAAAAAGAAAAACAGTAAAAAAAAATAATACATTAAATATAAAGTTTAGAAAGCCTAGAAGAAACCATCATTACAATGATGGTAATATATACAAATTATTCATAGTATAAATACATATTTCAATAATAATTAAGTTTTTATATAAAAATTAAAACTTAAACCAAACAAAATGCTAAAAAAATGAAATAAAATTTTTCTTCTTGACAGAAATTTAAAAAATGTTAAAATGTATATAACAAAATCACTAATTTATTTGATATTATTATTTTTAATATTTTTAAGGAGGATTAGAATGAGTAAAGAAACTTTAAACCCACTATTGAATGCACAAGCACAAGTGAAAAAAGCATGTGATGCATTAGGAGCAAATCCAGCTGTATATGAACTTTTGAAAGAACCACAAAGAATAATAGAAATATCTATTCCAGTAAAAATGGATAATGGAACTATAAAAACTTTCAAAGGTTATAGATCTGCTCACAATGATGCTGTAGGTCCTTATAAAGGAGGAATAAGATTCCATCCAGATGTAAATGCAGATGAAGTTAAAGCACTTTCTATTTGGATGAGTATTAAATGTCAAGTTACAGGAATTCCTTATGGTGGAGGAAAAGGAGGAATTACTGTAGATCCTTCAGAATTATCAAAAAGAGAATTAGAAGAATTGTCTAGAGGTTATGTTAGAGGAATGTATAGATATTTAGGTGAAAAATTAGATATACCAGCTCCAGATGTAAATACTAATGGACAAATAATGGCATGGATGCAAGATGAATATAATAAAATTTCTGGAGAACAAGGA
Source organism: Fusobacterium sp. (assembly GCF_030528405.1). GTDB lineage: Bacteria > Fusobacteriota > Fusobacteriia > Fusobacteriales > Fusobacteriaceae > Fusobacterium. Next base: position 14,071 of record NZ_JAUMYY010000006.1, on the reverse strand, counting down.
ATAGGAGTTTTCACAGGAAAACCTTTAACTTATGGAGGGTCTCAAGGAAGAAATGAAGCAACTGGATTTGGAGTTGCTGTAATAATGAGAGAGTCTTTTAAAGCTTTAGGAAAAGATTTAAAGGGTTCTACAGTTGCAGTTCAAGGATTTGGAAATGTTGGAAAATTCACTGTAAAAAATATAATGAAATTAGGTGGAAAAGTTGTAGCTGTTGCTGAATTTGAAAAAGAAAAGGGAGCTTATGCAGTATATAAAGCTGAAGGATTCACTTTTTCTGAATTAGAAGCTGCAAAAGCTGCAGGAAGTTTAACAAAAGTAGCAGGGGCAAAAGTTCTTACTATGGATGAATTCTGGTCATTGGAAGTTGAAGGATTAGCTCCATGTGCATTAGAAAATGCAATTAAAGAACATGAAGCAAATTTAATAAAGGCAAAAGTTATTGCAGAAGGAGCAAATGGTCCAATAACTTTAGAGGCAGATGAAATTCTTTATAAAAAAGGAGTTGTAGTGGCTCCAGATATTTTAGCTAATGCTGGTGGAGTTACAGTATCTTATTTTGAATGGGTACAAAACTTATATGGATATTATTGGACAGAAAAAGAAGTAGAAGAAAAAGAAGAAAGAGCTATGGTTGATGCCTTCAAACCAATTTGGGAAATGAAGGTTGAGAAAAATGTTTCTTTCAGACAAGCGACTTATATGAAATCTATTGATAGAATCGCAAAAGCAATGGAAGTTAGAGGATGGCTATAATTCTTTAAAACAATAAAAATAAAGCAAAAAATGGTCTAGTTCTAACTAGACCATTTTTTTAAAAGTCATATAATAAAATAATATTGTGTTAAAATGATAAAAAATTTAATTTACAATAAAAAAAGTATAAAAAAAATAAATAATTTGCCTATATAAGATATATATTATGAAAAAAAAATAAAATAAAAAACTAGAAAAAATATGAAAAAAATAGTATTATTATATAGATAAAGATGTGAAAGGCAAACTTAGAGCTTTTTCTAAAAAAGAACTTAAAGTTCGAAAATAAGAAATAGTTTCTAGGTTAGAAAGTGACAATTTAATATTGTTAAAAGTACATAAAAAAGGAGGAACTATATGTGGACATCTCAGACTATGACTTTTTATGAAAGTTTTATAACTTTTTTAATAGGTTTTACAGTCGTTTTTACTTGTCTTGTTGCGCTTGCACTGTTTATAATTATATCTTCTAAGATAGTATCTATTATAACGAGTGCAATTCCAGAAGAAAAATCACAACAAGTAACAACACCTAAAACAGTTGCATCAACAACAACAGCAACAGTGGTAAAAGATAATCAGGAAGAATTGGAAAACTTAGCTGTTATCATTTCGGCTATTAGTGAAGAAATGAGAGAGCCAGTAGAAAATTTCCAAATAGTTAATATTAAGGAAATTTAAAATTAAAAGAGTTAAAAAAATTTAAGCTAAAATTGAAAGGAGAAAAAAATGAAATATGTAGTGACTTTAAACGGCAAAAAATTTGAGGTGGAAGTTGAAAAAGTTGGGGGAGGAAAATCTTTATCTCGTCAACCGATTGGGAGAGCAGAAAGAACAGTTGTGGCTTCAGAACCTGTAGTGGCAGCACCAGTAGCACCAACACCAACACCAGCTCCTGTAGCAGCAGCACCTGCACCATCAACAGGAGGTACAGAAATAACTTGTCCTATGCCAGGATCAATTTTAGATGTGAAAGTAAAAGTTGGAGATGTAGTGAAATATGGAGACTGTCTAGCTGTTTTAGAAGCAATGAAAATGGAAAATGATATTCCTGCAACAGCAGATGGAACAGTAGCAGAAATAAGAGTAAAAAAAGGAGATATGGTAGATACTGACGCCGTTCTAATAGTATTAAAATAATAGGAGGATTTTAAAATGAATTTTTTTAAAGTTATACAAGAATTACTAGAGCAGTCAGGATTCATTGCACTTAACTGGGAAAATATGGTAATGATATTAATTTCTTTTGTGCTTATATATTTAGCCATAGTTAAGAAATTTGAGCCTTTACTATTATTACCAATAGCTTTTGGAATGTTTTTAGCTAACATACCTCTAGTGGATTTAATGAAAGAAGGAGATCCTTGGTATACTTCAGGGGTTATTCGAATAATGTATAGTGGAATAAAAAGTAATTTATTTCCATGTTTGATATTTATGGGGGTAGGAGCAATGACAGATTTTGCTCCGTTAATAGCAAATCCTATAAGTTTAGTTTTAGGAGCAGCTGCTCAATTAGGTATATATGTGGCTTTTATGTTTGCTAATGCGACTGGACTTTTTACTCCAGCTCAGGCAGCAGCAATAGGAATAATAGGAGGAGCAGATGGACCAACATCTATTTATATAGCTAATAATTTAGCGCCTGAATTAGTTGCACCTATAGCAGTAGCAGCTTATTCTTATATGGCATTAATACCTCTTATTCAACCACCTATAATGAGACTTTTTACAACGAAAAAAGAAAGATCTGTAAAAATGAATCAATTGCGTAAGGTTAGTAAAGCAGAAAAAATAGTTTTTCCTGTTGCAACGGTACTATTTTGTTCTTTACTTTTACCTTCTGTAGCACCCTTACTTGGAATGTTAATGTTAGGAAATATATTTAAGGAATCAGGAGTTGTTCAAAGACTTTCGGATACAGCCCAAAATGCAATGATAAATATTATTACTATAATGTTAGGAGTAAGTGTTGGAGCAACAGCTAATGGTGCTATATTTTTAAGGATTCAAACTTTAGCAATAATCGCTATGGGGCTTGCAGCATTCGCTTTTTCGACAGCAGGTGGAGTGATTTTAGGGAAAATTTTATATTATTTAACTGGTGGAAAAATAAACCCATTAATTGGTTCCGCAGGGGTTTCTGCAGTTCCAATGGCAGCACGTGTTTCTCAGTCTGAAGGAGCTAGAGAAAATCCAACAAATTTCTTGTTGATGCATGCTATGGGACCAAATGTTGCAGGAGTTATAGGATCTGCAGTAGCGGCAGGATTTTTTATGTTAGTTTTCAAATAGAAGTAAAACAAGCTTTAAAATAAATTTTAGGAGGGATTTTTGTGAGTAAAGTAATGTCTTTACATGATGCGATAGCTAAATATGTTAAATCAGGAGATAGCTTATGTTTCGGTGGTTTTACAACAAATAGAAAACCATATGCAGCAGTATATGAAATAGTTAGACAAGGGTTAACAGATTTTATAGGATATTCAGGTCCAGCAGGTGGAGATTGGGATATTTTAATTGGAGAAGGAAGAATAAAGGCATTTATAAATTGTTATATAGCTAACTCTGGATATACAAATGTATGTAGAAGATTTAGACATGCAATTGAAAAAGAAAGAAGTTTATTAGTAGAAGATTATTCACAAGATGTCATTATGTTAATGCTTCATGCAGCTTCTTTAGGTTTACCATATTTACCAGTAAGTCTGATGCAAGGAAGCGATCTTGTTAATAAATGGGGAATCAGCAAAGAAGTAAGGGAAACAATAGCAAAACTACCTAATGATAAACTTGTGGAAGTAGAAAATCCGTTTAATCCAGGAGAAAAAGTTATAGCTGTTCCAGTTCCTAGATTAGATACAGCAATTATTCATGTACAAAAGGCATCTATAAATGGAACTTGTTCAATAGAGGGAGATGAATTTCACGATATAGATATAGCAATAGCTGCTAAAAAATGTATAGTTATAGCGGAAGAAATAGTGACAGAAGAAGAAATAAGAAAGGATCCTACAAAAAATTCGATTCCACAATTCTGTGTAGATGCTGTAGTTCATGCACCACATGGAGCACACCCATCTCAAGTTTACAATTATTATGATTATGATCCAGCATTTTATAAAATGTATGATAAGGTAACTCAAACAGAGGAAGACTTTAAAGCTTTTACAAAAGAATGGATATATGATATAAAAAATCATGATGAATATTTAGATAAGCTTGGAGCGAGTAGATTAGCTAAATTAAAAGTTGTTCCTGGGTTCCAATATGCAGCTAAATTAGTTAAGGAGGAAAAATAATGGCAAAGAATTATAAGAATTATACTAATAAAGAAATGCAAGCAATAACTATTGCTAAGGAAATAGTAGATGGACAAATTGTTATTGTTGGTACTGGATTACCTTTAATAGGAGCTTCACTTGCTAAAAATATTTTTGCCCCAAATTGTAAATTAATAGTGGAAAGTGGACTTATGGATTGTAGTCCTATAGAAGTTCCTAGATCTGTTGGAGATTCGAGACTTATGGGTCACTGTGCTGTTCAATGGCCAAATGTAAGATTTATAGGATTTGAAACTAATGAATGGCTAAATGATAATGACAGAATGATAGCTTTTATAGGGGGAGCTCAAATAGATCCTTATGGAAATGTCAACTCTACTTGTATAGGAGATTATTTTGCACCTAAAACAAGATTCACAGGAAGTGGAGGAGCGAATGGAATAGCTACATACTCAAATACAGTAATAATGATGCAACATGAAAAAAGAAGATTTATTGAAAAAATAGATTATGTAACAAGTGTTGGTTGGGGAGATGGGCCAGGTGGAAGAGAAAAACTTGGTTTACCTGGAAATAGAGGACCAAAGGCTGTTGTTACAGACAGAGGTGTTTTAAGATTTGATGAGAAGACAAAAAGAATGTATCTAGCTGGTTATTATCCAACTTCATCTATCGAAGAGATAGTTGAAAATACAGGTTTTGAAATAGATACATCAAGAGCTGTTTTATTAGAGGCACCTTCTGAAGAAGTTATTAAAATGATAAGAGAACAAATAGATCCAAATCAAGCATTTATAAAAGTGCCAGTAGAAGAGTAAAAGAAGGAGTGATTAAATAGATGAGTAATTTTTCAATGCCTAAATATTTTCAAAATATGCCAATTGTAGGAAAACCGCTATCTGTAATAGATGAAGCTAATGAAAATGAAATTAGAGAAGTAGAGGAATCTATAGCACAAGCTATAGAAGATATGCAACAAGCTGGAACTCCTGATCAAACAATTAATGATAAAGGTCAAATGACAGCTTTGCAAAGAGTTGCCGAATTAATAGATGAAGGTACATGGTATCCTCTAAATACTTTGTATAATCCAGAAGACTTTGAAACTGGAACAGGTATAGTAAAAGGATTAGCCAGAATAGAAGGAAAATGGGCAGTGGTAGTTGCCTCAGATAATAAAAAAATAGTTGGAGCTTGGGTTCCAGGACAGGCTGAAAATCTACTAAGAGCCTCAGATACTGCAAAATGTTTAGGTATTCCGTTAGTTTATGTATTAAACTGTAGTGGAGTTAAATTAGATGAACAAGAAATGGTATATCCTAATCGTCGTGGAGGGGGAACTCCATTCTTCCGTAATGCGGAATTACAACAATTAGGAATTCCAGTAATAGTTGGAATATATGGAACAAACCCAGCAGGAGGAGGATATCACAGTATAAGTCCTACAATTTTAATAGCACATGAAGATGCAAATATGGCAGTTGGAGGGGCAGGAATTGTTGGAGGAATGAATCCTAAAGGCTACATTGATATGGAAGGTGCTATACAAATAGCTGAAGCAACAATTAAAAGTAAAAATGTAGAAGTTCCTGGAACTATTGATATACATTATAATGAAACAGGATTTTTTAGAGAAGTATATGGAGATGAAATAGGAGTTTTAGAAGGAATTAGAAAATATATGAGTTATTTACCATCGTATAACTTAGATTTCTTCAGAGTTGATGAACCAACTGAACCACAATTTGATCCAGAAGATTTATATAGCATAGTACCGATGAATCAAAAGAAAATTTATAATATCTATGATGTAATAGGACGTCTATTTGACAATTCGGAATTTTCTGAATATAAAAAAGGTTATGGACCAGAAATTGTAACAGGGCTTGCTAAGGTGGATGGATTATTGGTAGGTGTAGTTGCAAATGCTCAAGGTTTACTTATGAATTATCCTGAATATAAAGAAAAATCTGTGGGTATTGGTGGAAAATTATACCGTCAAGGTCTTGTTAAAATGAGTGAATTTGTAAACCTATGCTCAAGAGATAGAGTACCAATAGTATGGTTACAAGATACTAGTGGAATAGATGTAGGAAATGATGCTGAAAAAGCGGAATTACTAGGGCTAGGTCAATCTTTAATTTACTCTATAGAAAATTCTGGTGTTCCTCAAATTGAAATATCTATCAGAAAAGCATCTGCAGCAGCTCACTATGTATTGGGTGGTCCACAAGGGAATAATACAAATGCATTTTCTTTAGGAACAGCAGCTACAGAGGTATATGTAATGAATGGAGAAACAGCAGCAAGTGCTATGTATTCAAGAAGGCTTGCTAAAGATCATCAAGCTGGAAAAGATTTACAACCTACAATTGATAAAATGAATAAACTAATAGAAGAGTATAAAACTAAGTCAAGACCAGCATACTGTGCAAAAATGGGAATGGTTGATGAAATAGTTCCTCTAAGAGAACTAAGAGGCTATATATTGGCATTTGTAAATGCAGTGTATCAAAATCCTAAATCTATATGTGCATTCCATCAAATGATATTACCAAGAGCAATTCGTGAGTTTAATACTTATGTTAAAAAATAAAATTATGAGAAAGAGGTAAAATATGGAAAGAATTGTTTTAAAGTTAGGAATGTTTGAAACTTTAGCCCTAGGAGTTTTAGCAATATATTTTGGGGATTTTTTAAGAAAAAAATTTCCAGTATTAAAAAAATACTGTTTACCAGCATCAGTTGTTGGAGGTACTATTTTTGCATTGATTTCTATGGGACTTTATTATGGTAATATCTTTGAATTAAGTTTTGATTACAAGGCAGTAAATACATTATTTTATTGTATATTTTTTGCAGCCAGTGGAGCAGCAGCATCTATGGCACTTCTAAAAAAAGGTGGGAAATTAGTTGTAATTTTTGCTATTTTAGCAGCTATTCTTGCTGCAGCACAGAATGCTATGGCACTTTTTGTGGGAAAACTAATGAATGTAAACCCTTTGATATCAATGATGACGGGAAGTATTCCTATGACAGGTGGGCATGGGAATGCAGCAGCATTTGCACCAATAGCCGTTGAAGCAGGGGCTTCAGCAGCCATGGAAGTAGCTATAGCAGCAGCAACATTTGGTTTAATATCAGGTTGTATACTAGGTGGACCATTTGGAAATTTTATAATAAAAAGACATAAATTAGAAGATCCAGAATTAGATGGAAAAGCTGAACTTGCTGAAATGGAAGAAGGGGAAGGAACTACAGGGCTGGCTATAGATAAAAAAAGTGTTGTAAATGCAATGTTTTTAATGTGTATAGCACTTGGAATAGGGCAAGTTTTAACTATTGTATTAAAAAATTATGGAATAAAATTTCCGATTCATGTTAGCTGTATGTTTGGTGGAATATTGATAAGACTTTTCTATGATAGAAAAAAAGGGAATCACGATGTATTATACGAAGCTATAGATACTGTAGGAGAATTTTCTCTAGGATTATTTGTATCTATGTCGATTATCACTATGAAATTATGGCAATTAGCAGATTTAGGTCCTGCTTTAGTAGTTTTACTATTAGCTCAACTTATATTAATAGTAGCTTTTTGTTACTTGTTATCTTTCAATTTGCTTGGAAGAGACTACGATGCAGCGGTTATGGCTGTAGGGCATACTGGTTTTGGATTAGGAGCAGTTCCAGTATCTATGACAACTATGCAAACTGTATGCAAGAAATATAGATATTCAAAGTTAGCTTTCTTTGTTGTCCCAGTCATAGGTGGATTTATAAGTAATATATCAAATGCTATAATAATTACAAAATTCTTAGATATAGCAAAAAGTATGGTGGGATTAGGATAGTCTTAAATTTTTAGGAATTTAAGTTTTTTAGGGAAAGGATAAAATAAATGAGTAAATATACAATGGGAATAGATATAGGTTCTACTGCATCTAAGGCTGTTATAATAAAAGATGGAAAGGAAATTGTTGCTAAATCTGTTATATCTGTAGGAACAGGAACAACAGGTCCTGCAAGAGTAATAAGAGATACTTTACAACAAATTGGTTTCGAAAGTATAGATCAGCTTGATGGTGCAGTTGCAACAGGCTATGGTAGAAATTCTATAGAAGAAGTCCCAGCACAGATGTCAGAATTATCATGTCATGCAAAAGGGGCACACTTTCTTTTTCCAAAAGTTAGTACCATAATAGATATAGGAGGTCAGGACTCAAAAGCTCTTAAAATAGGAGACAACGGCATGCTAGAAAATTTCGTAATGAATGATAAATGTGCAGCTGGGACAGGAAGATTCTTAGATGTTATAGCAAAAGTTTTAGAACTTCGTTTAGAGGATTTAGAAAAATTAGATGAAGAATCTAAGGTAGATGTTGCTATAAGTTCGACTTGCACAGTTTTTGCTGAGTCAGAAGTAATATCACAATTAGCTAAGGGAACAAAAGTTGAAGATATTATAAAAGGTATACATACAGCAATAGCTAGCCGTGTTGGAAGTTTAGCTAAAAGAGTTGGAATAAAAGACCAAGTTATAATGACTGGAGGAGTTGCATTAAATAAAGGAATGGTTCGAGCTCTAGAAAAAAATATAGGATTTAAAATATATACTAGCGAATATTGCCAATTAAATGGTGCAATTGGAGCTGCATTATTTGCTTATCAAAAATGTATGATGAACGAAAATAAATAAGTTTTAATAAATTCTAAAACATAGGGTAAGTATCAAAATTTTACCCTATGCATTTTAGAATTATTGTTATTTATAAATAAATATAGAAAAATACTATAAGTTTTTGTTTTTAAAAGGAATAGGAGGATACACTATGGCTGGTAAAATGGAAAAATTACCGAATAAAAAACCAAGACCAATAGAAGGACATAAACCTGCGGCAGCAGTTTTAAGAGGTGTTGTTGATAAAGTTTATGCAAATGCTTGGGAGGCAAAAAGAAGAGGAGAATTAGTAGGGTGGAGTTCATCAAAATTCCCTATTGAGCTAGCAAAAGCATTTGATTTAAATGTTGTATATCCTGAAAACCATGCAGCATCAACAGCTGCAAAGAAAGATGGATTAAGATTATGTCAAGCAGCAGAAGACATGGGCTATGATAATGATATATGTGGATATGCAAGAATAAGCTTGGCATATGCGGCTGGAGAACCAACGGATGCAAGAAGAATGCCTCAACCAGATTTTTTATTATGCTGTAATAATATTTGTAATATGATGACAAAGTGGTATGAGAATATAGCAAGAATGCATAATATTCCTTTGATAATGATAGATATACCATTTTCAAATACAGTAGATACACCTGAAGAAAAAATAGATTACTTAATAGGTCAATTTGAATATGCTATAAAGCAATTAGAAGAACTTACAGGTAAAAAATTTGATGAAAAGAAATTTGAAGAAGCTTGTGCAAGAGCTAATAGAACAGCAGCAGCATGGTTAAAATCTTGTAACTATATGTCATATAAACCATCTCCACTTAGTGGTTTTGATCTATTTAATCATATGGCAGATATAGTTGCTGCAAGATGTGATGAAGAAGCTGCAATGGGCTTTGAATTGTTGGCACAAGAATTTGAACAATCAATAAAAGAAGGAACTTCAACTTGGGAATATCCTGAAGAACATAGAATTTTATTCGAAGGTATACCTTGTTGGCCAGGTTTAAGACCTCTGTTTGAACCACTGAAAGATAATGGTGTCAATGTAACTGCTGTTGTATATGCTCCAGCATTTGGATTCAGATATGAAAATATGAGAGAAATGGCAGCAGCTTATTGTAAGGCTCCTTGTTCTGTGTGTATAGAAACAGGAGTTGAATGGCGTGAAACTATGGCGAAAGAAAATGGAATAAGTGGAGCTCTAGTAAATTACAATCGTAGTTGTAAACCTTGGAGTGGTGCTATGCCTGAAATAGAAAGAAGATGGAAGGAAGATTTAGGGATTCCAGTAGTTCACTTTGATGGCGACCAAGCTGATGAAAGAAACTTTTCTACAGAACAATATAATACAAGAGTACAGGGGCTTGTTGAAATAATGAATGAAAGAAAGGCAGAGAAATTAGCTAAAGGTGAGGATGTTTACACTAATTTTGAAAATACTAAAGAAACAGATTGGTCAAAACCAACACTAAAATAGGAGGAAAGAAATGGCTGAGATTAAGGAATTGTTAAATGATTTTAAGTACTATGCAAATAATCCAAGAAAACAATTGGATAAATATTTAGCTGAAGGAAAAAAAGCTGTAGGAATATTCCCTTATTATGCTCCAGAAGAAATTGTTTATGCTGCTGGAATAGTTCCTTTTGGTGTTTGGGGAGGACAAGGTCCAATAGAACAAGCAAAAAATTACTTTCCTACATTTTATTATTCATTGGCACTTAGATGTTTAGAAATGGCTTTAGATGGAACCTTAGATGGTTTGTCAGCTTCTATGGTAACTACTTTAGATGATACATTAAGACCATTCTCACAAAATTATAAGGTAAGTGCTGGAAGAAAAATACCTATGATTTTCTTAAATCATGGGCAACATAGAAAAGAGGATTTTGGTAAAAAATATAATGCTAGAATTTTTAATAAGGCAAAAGAAGAACTTGAAAAAATTTGTGATGTGAAAATAACAGATGAAAATCTAAAGAAAGCCTTTAAAGTATATAATGAAAACAGAGCAGAAAAGAGGAAATTTATAAAATTAGCAGCTACTCATCCACAAACAATCAAGGCATCAGATAGATGCTATGTTTTAAAAAGTTCTTATTTTATGTTAAAAGATGAACATACAGCACTTTTAAAAAAATTAAATGACAAGCTTGCAGCATTACCAGAAGAAGATTGGGATGGTGTTAGAGTTGTAACAAGTGGAGTTATAACTGATAACCCAGGATTACTAGAGGTTTTTGATAATTATAAAGTTTGTGTAGTTGCAGATGATGTAGCACATGAATCAAGAGCATTAAAAGTGGATATAGATCTATCAATAGAAGATCCTATGCTAGCATTAGCTGATCAATTTGCTCGTATGGATGAAGACCCTATACTATATGACCCAGATATTTATAAACGTCCAAAATATGTTCTTGATTTAGTAAAAGAAAATAAGGCAGATGGATGTTTGTTGTTTATGATGAACTTTAATGATACTGAAGAAATGGAATACCCATCTTTAAAACAAGCATTTGAGGCAGCAAAAGTACCTTTAATAAAAATGGGTTATGACCAACAAATGGCTGACTTTGGACAAGTTAAAACACAACTTGAAACATTTAATGAAATCGTACAACTTAGTAGATGGTAATATAAGGAGAGGGAAATGAGTCAAAATATATGGGAAAATGATGATTTTATTTTTAAAGGTGATGAATTGAAAGGAATGACACCAAAAGGAAAAGATAAAGTAAAATCTCAAGGTTTTACTGATATGGTAATTCCTGCGACTACTCCTGAAGGAGTACCAATAAAGAAAATCGGAAGTGAAGCTTTCTATAGAAGAGGACTTACTTCTGTTGTAATTCCTGATAGTGTAGAAAGTATTGGTTATGATGCTTTTGGAGTATGTAAATTAAGGGAAGTAAAGTTACCAGTTGCTTTGGTTGAAATTCAAGGTTTTGCTTTTTATAATAATAAATTAGAAAATATTATCTTTGGTGGAAAAGAAAGAATAATTGAACCAAGTGCATTTGCAATGAATAAGCTTGAAACAGTTAACCTTCCTAGTTCACTTGAAGAAATAGGAGCTTCGGCATTTTATAAAAATGAACTGAGCTCTATAAAATTCCCTGAAGGAATGAAAAAAATAGATATGTATGCTTTTTTAAAGAATAATATTTCTGAGGCAGAAATACCTAAAAATATAGAAGTTTTACATAGAAATGCTTTTGAAGCTAATACTACAATTATAAAATAAACATAAATGAGGAAATACACTTCTATATTTAAAAGATAGGAGTGTATTTTTATTATAAAATAAAATTTAAATTAAGAAATCACATTTAGATTATTTATTTCAAGTATTTGTTATAAGGAGGCTCTCTATGAAAGTTGAAAAAAATTTTAAAAGAAAGATTATGCTATTAGGAATTTTTGCCCTTTTACTTACTAGCTGCGGAGGTGGAGGAGGAGGCGGCGGTGGTGGAAGTTCGAATCTTCCAATAAAACCAAGTACTCCATCAGTTCCAGGAAAACCAAGTGTTCCAGGAAAACCTAGCACACCAATTCAACCTATTCCAGATAATTTTACAAAATTGGATAAAAGTAATATGTCTATGCTAAAAAATAGCTTAGAGAATGGAAGAAAAAATGTGATAGTAGCTATTCCAAGTGATACTAGAGCTTTAGATGGTAGTCAAGTTAAGGTTGCTATATTGGACAGTGATTTCAAACATAATCATACTTACAATGACCATTTTGAAAATTTTGATAATTTAAATATTAACTATTCTATAGAAATACTAAACAGACCAAGTTGGGATACAAAGGATAGTAAAAGTCCACATGGAGAACAAGTTCTGGAAGTATTAGCAGATAGAAATGTTGAGTATACAGGAAAAATTTTTGGAAAAGAAAGATATGATACTAATAATAAGACTAAGCTAAATATAATTGCAGCTAGCATAGGAAGTGGTGGAACAGATGTAAATAATAAAGGAGTAATTGCTAATTTAGATACTTATAGAAATATATTGAGCAGATTTGGTAGTCAAAAAGTAAAAATCTTTAATCAGTCTTGGGGTTCTGAAAAAACTATAATGGATCCAGAATATAAAGGAAAAAATTTAAGGAATTATGTATTTGATACTAAAGATGATGTAGGTTTCATATCTTTTTTTGAAGATGTTGTTGACAATAAGGGAGGACTTTTAGTTTGGGCAGCTGGAAATGATCCTAAAAATGATGTAGCTTTAGAAGCAGGACTTCCATATTTCAGTAAAAAATTGGAAAAAGGATGGATTGCAGCTGTTGGAATTTTTGCAGAAGAAACAAAAGTTGAAGGTGGAATAACAAAACCTACTGGAAGACTGAATGTACATGTTAATCCACATTTAAATTATCCAGGAAAAGAGGCAAAATGGTGGTCAATTTCAGCTGATGCTAAATCTATTTTTTGGCCCAAGGCAGGTACTGAAGGAACTCAATATAGTTATGGAATAGGTTCCTCTTATGCAGCACCAAGAGTTTCAAGGGCAGCGGCCTTGGTTGCAGAAAAATTTGATTGGATGAGTCCAAATCAAATTAGACAAACTCTGTTTACTACAACAGATAAAACTGAAATAGACAGTAGTCTAAGTTTGGAAGAAAGAAGAAGAGTTGAAATGTTACCTGATGATAGATATGGTTGGGGTATGTTAAACCAGGACAGAGCTTTAAAAGGACCAGGAGCTTTTACAAATATTTCATCTGATTTTTTTGGATCTCATGATTTTACTGCTAATATACCAAGTGGAAAAACTTCATATTTTGAAAATAAAATTTTAGGTAGAGGAAAACTAATAAAATCAGGTAAAGGGACTCTACATTTAACTAATGATAATTCATATTCTGGCGGAAGTATAGTAAATGCAGGAACTCTTGAAATCCACAAAATCCACTCTTCAGAAGTAACAGTTGAATCAGCAGGGAAATTGATTCTAAATCAGAAAGCTTTAATAGGTTATGATGAAGCATTTTTCAACATTATTAAAACAATAGATCCTCAAAAAATAACAACAAATACTCCTTTAAAAAATTATGGAAGCGTTGAAATTAATGGAACAACAGCAATAGTAGGAGGAGACTATACAGCATACAAAGGCTCAACAACTACATTTAATAGTGGAGCAAAACTAAATGTTTTGGGAAATATAAAAATAGAAAATGGAACAGTTAAGGTTCTTTCTGATAAATATGTTACTCAAGGTGAAAAATCTACTTTAATGGAAGGAAAAGCTTTTGAAGGCAATATTTCCAATGTTGAAGTAAATGGAATGAGAGTTGCAAGTGTAGAAGCAAATGATGGAAAATTAGTTGCAGAATTAT
>NZ_JAUMYY010000050.1 GCF_030528405.1 Fusobacterium sp. | reverse complement strand
CTCCATGAATTGCCATTCCACCGTGCCATACTGCTGGAATCTCTAATGGATTTGCTAAATAATATTCTAAATTAAATAATACATAGTAAATTCTACCTCCAATAAGCCCTGAAATTATTGCAATAAAGGCGTAATCATCTATAATTTTTTCTTCAAAATTCCTTTCTCTTGCCATTTTTTTTGCTATGTATATCCCTAAAATAAAAGCAATAGCATACATAAGACCATAGTAATGTAACTCAAAAGAGCCTATTTTAAAAAAAATTGGATTCATAAAACTACTCCTTCTCTATATAAAACTTTATTTTTTATTTGTGGATAAAATTATAACATATAAACTTTTTAAATGGAAAATTTATTTTATGCTTTCAAATAACTTTTATGAATTGCTATTTTTTTTTAATTAGTGTAAAATAAAAGATAGTAATTAATTTACAAGAGTGAGGAAATAAATGACAAATAATGATTTTTTAAGAAGACTTAGATATGCGCTTAACATAAAAGATATTACTATGATGGAAATCTTTAAATTAGGAAATAAAAATATAAATAAAGAAGAGCTTGTTCGCTTATTTAAAAAAGACTTTGAAGAAGGTTTTCTTAAACTTAACAATAAAGATTTAAATTTATTTTTAGATGGACTTATAATTCAGAGGCGTGGAAAAAAGGAAGAGGATTCTTCCAAACATCCACAAATAGAAATTACTAAAAATAATCTCAATAATATTTTACTTAGAAAATTAAGAATAGCATTAGAGCTTAAAAGTTATGATATGATAAATATTTTTAAATTAGGTGGAGCTGAAATTTCTGAGAGTGAACTATCTGCTCTTTTTAGAAAAGAAGATCATAAAAATTATAGAGAATGTGGAGATAGATATATAAGAGTCTTTTTAAAAGGACTGGTTGAGTATTATAGAAATTAAAATAAATAAGGAAAAAAGAATGGATATAAAAAGCAGATTCTCAGAAAAAAGTCTAGAAAAAATAACTGAAATTTTAGAGAAAAATGACTATAAATCAATAATTTTAAAAGCAAATTTTGATGAGAATGAACTTATAGATGGACCTGTTTTTTTATGCGAAAACAAAAAAAGAGAATTTGAGAATATAGCCAGTAGATTAAAAAGAGATGAGGTACTTATAAAAATTGCCAAAACTAAGCTTCTTTACCCTAGTGATACAGATTTAGAGCTAGCTGAAAGCTTATATAGCAAAAAAAATATTGCTTATTGCATCCTTTCCAAAAATTTAGATGATTTTTACTTTGTACAAGATATAGATAGACTTTATCTGGAATCAATAGATATTCTTCCATATTTTGAAAAAAATGGTTTAGTTTCTCAAAATATAAAAAATTTTGAATATAGAGAAGAACAAAAAAATATGGCTCTTTCTATTCAAGAAGCTATAAATAACAATAATAAAATCATTATTGAAGCTGGAACTGGTACAGGAAAAACTTTAGCTTATCTGATTCCTGCAATTAAGTGGTCTATAGAAAATCAAAAAAAAGTAATTATTGCAACAAACACAATAAATCTACAAGAGCAGCTTTTGTATAAGGATATTCCCATTGTAAAATCTTTAATGAAGGAAGATTTTTCTTATATTTTAGTTAAAGGTAGAAACAATTATGTTTGTAAAAGATTATTCAATGAAGTTTCTATGAAGGGAAATGTCAATCTAGATACCTTTAATAGTGAACAAAAAGAGCAATTTGAATATATCCTAAAATGGGGAAATAAAAGTGAAACTGGAGATAAAGCTGAACTTCCATTTGAAGTTAATTCGGAAGTATGGGAGCTTATTCAAAGTACAACTGAGCTATGTATAGGAAAAAAATGTCCTTATAGAAAGGAATGCTTTTATATTAAGACTAGACGCGAAAAATTAGAAGCTAATATATTAATTTCCAATCATCATGTTTTTTTTGCAGATTTAAATGTAAGAGCAAATACTGATTTCGATAGTGAATATTTAATATTACCTAAATATGATATGGTTATATTTGATGAAGCACACAACATTGAGAGTGTTGCTAGAAGCTATTTTTCAATTGAAATATCTAAGTACTCTTTTAGCAGATTAATTTCTCGAATTTATTCCAAATCTAATAAAAGAAAACAAAAAGCTGCCTTAAACAAATTAGAGGAGAGTATTGATAAAGGTAATATTGAAAATTTTCAACTTTATGAACTTTCATTGGAAAAATTAAAAGATGCTATTCAAATATTGCAAACTGTAGGTGATGAATATTTTGAAGAATTAAGAATAGTTTTTGATAATGGTCAGGAAAATGGAGTAAAAAAAATTTTAACTTCTTATGAAATGAAAAAGTCTAATTTTTTAGAAAGCTTTAGGGAAAAGAAAAATAGATTCCAAAGTTTATTACTTGATTTTTTTAATCTAATGTCTGATTCTACTGCACTTATAGATAAAGAAAAGAATAAAAATCCTGATATTACAAATTTTAAAAATCATTTATCCATCTATAAAAATTTCATTGATAATTTTAAGTTTATAGATGAATTTACTGATGAAGATTACATATATTGGTTGGATATAAATTCTAAAAGAACAAATATAGTCTTAACTGCCACACCTCTAAATATAGCTAAAAAATTAAATTCTTCACTTTTTGAAAATTTAAATAGATTAATTTTTGCCTCTGCAACCTTGTCAGCTGATGGAAATTTTAATTACTTCAAAAAATCTATAGGACTTTCTGATGAAAAATGTATAGAGAAAATAATAGAATCTCCTTTTAATTATGATAAACAAATGAAAATCTATATTCCAACAAATATTCAAGATTCAGATAAATTAGACCTCTTTTATAAAGATGCAGGAAGTTTTATTTTAGATATACTCAAAAAAACTAATGGAAAAGCATTTATCTTGTTTACTTCATACACTATGCTAAATCACATATATTATCATATAAGAAATAAGTTATTAAAATATAATTTTGAAATATTCTTACATGGTGAAAAACCTAGAACTCAACTTATTAATGAATATAAAAAAGCTAAAAATCCTGTACTTTTTGGAACTACTTCTTTTTGGGAAGGAGTTGATGTTCAGGGTGAAAATTTAAGTAATGTCATAATTGTAAAACTCCCTTTTTTAGTTCCTACAGACCCTGTGGTAGCTGCTATCAGTAGAAAAATTGAAGAAGAAGGAGGCAATGCTTTTGTAGACTTTCAACTTCCAGAAGCACTTATAAAGTTTAAACAAGGCATAGGAAGGCTTATAAGAAATAAAACTGATCATGGAAATATATTTATAATGGACAATAGAATACTTAAAAAAAATTATGGTATATCCTTTATAAATGCTCTTCCAACAAAGAAATTAAAAATTTTAACAAAAGAAAAAATAATTGAATTAATCGATGATTAAGGAGAGTTTATGAAAAAAATTAATATATTTGGTTTCAAAATTTCAATTGACTTAAAAAAAACAGAGGCATCAGAAATTGATAATTATTCTGAAAGTGACTTTATAAAAGAGAAAATTTTATATCTTATTCTTTTGATGTTTATAATTATAATTTCATCTAAATTACCTATGATTTTTAGAAATAATAACTATGTTATTGGCGATGTTGTAAAATCAGATATCTATGCTCCTAAAACAATAATCTTTAGAGATAAGGATGCAAAAGATAAAATTATTGAAGAAATGATTCATACTCTAGATAGAGAATACATCTACTCCGTAGACGCCAGTGAAATTTACTTAAGAGAATTGGATGCTTTTTACAAAGAACTTTCGGCCATAAGAAATGGAAATTTAAAAACATATGATTACAGTGCTTTCCAAAAAAAAACAGGGAAAGAGATGTCTGAAAAGCTTGTAAATAAGCTTTTAAAAATAGAAACTGATGAAGAATTAGAAAATATTTTTGAAACTTCTAAGAATCTTTTGAGTACACTTTATTCAGCTGGTGTTTATAAAGAAAGAAATTTTATCAGAATAAACGAACCACATAAAACAGCCCTTGATGAACTAAAGTCCCCAATAAAAGATATTATTGATATTTTTTTAGTTCCTAACTATATATATGATGAAAATAAAACTAGACACAATATAGAAGAGAAAGTATCACAGATTAAGGAACAATATGTTGAAATAAAAGCTGGAACATTGATTGCAAGAACTGGGGAAATTTTAACTAAAAGAAAAATAAATATTCTTGATAGATTTGGAATTTTTACATATAAAACAAGCATTTTTAATTTAGTTTTAATAACTATCTATCTAATAGTTCTTTCTACAATTTTTTATATAGTAAGTGCTCATTTTTATACTACAGAAATATTGAGAAAAAATAGATATAAAGCTTTAATGCTTTTAATTTCTTTAATATTTTTAGCTGTTAGATTGACTCCTAGTAACTTAATTTATCTTCTTCCTATTGATACGGTATTATTTCTAATGTTTTTCATAATAAGTAGAAGATTTAGTGTTTTTGTTTATATGTTAATTTTAGCCTTGATGCTACCTATGATAGATTTTGATCTTAAATTTTTTATGATACAAACTGTATCTGTAATGATGGTTGGTTACCTTATTAAAAAAATAAATACAAGATCAATTATCATTGCTGTGGGCATACAATTAGCTGTATTAAAATTAGTTTTATATTTTATATTAAGTTATTTCTCAAAAGAAGAAACTTTAAGTGTAGCCGTCAATTCAATGCAAATTTTCATATCAGGCTTATTTTCTGGCATGTTTACTATAGCACTTTTACCTTATTTTGAAAAAACATTTAATATACTTACTATTTTTAGATTGATTGAATTGGGAGATTTGTCACATCCTCTTTTAAGAAAGTTATCTTTAGATGCACCTGGAACCTTTCAGCACTCAATGATGGTTGCCGTTCTTTCTGAAAATGCTGTTGTACAGATTGGTGGAGATCCTGTTTTTACTAGAGTTGCCTGTTACTATCATGATATTGGAAAATCCAAAAGACCTCAATTTTTTGTAGAAAATCAAGTAAATGGAGAAAATCCTCATAATGGAATTAGTCCTTTTATGAGTAAAATCGTAATTCTTTCTCATACAAAAGACGGGGCTGAAATGGCTAAAAAATATCAAATTCCTAAAGAAATAAGAGATATTATGTATGAACACCATGGCACTACTCTACTTGCATATTTTTATAACAAAGTAAAAAATGAACATCCTGAAGTTACAGAAGAAGAATTTAGATATAGTGGACCTAAGCCACAATCTAAAGAATCAGCTGTAATAATGATGGCTGACTCTATAGAAGCTGCTGTAAGATCGCTTGATATGAAAAACCCAGTTACCATAGAGCAAATGATTAGAAAAATTGTCAATGCAAAAATAGAAGATAATCAACTATCTGATTCAAATATTACATTTAAAGAAGTTGAAATTATAATAAAATCTTTTGTAAAAACTTTCAGTGCTATTTATCATGAAAGAATAAAATATCCAGGGCAAAAGAATTAAATAGGAGATAAAATGGACATAATTATTGATTTAACACATGACATTAATATTGAAGAATTTAACGAATTTTTAGATAGATTATATGAAAATAATTACCTAGAATCCTACATAAAAAAAGTTTTAGAACTTGAAAAAATAGTTTCCAACAGACCATTTTATATGTCAATATTGCTAACTAATAATAAAAATATTCAAGTTGTAAACAGAGATTTTAGGGGAAAAGATTCTCCGACTGATGTTATATCATTTGCTTATCATGAAACTGAAGACTTTGATATAGGACCTTATGACACACTTGGTGATATTATAATTTCACTTGAAAAAGTTAAAGAACAATCTCAAGAATATATGCATTCTTTTGAAAGAGAGTTTTATTATGTATTAACTCATGGAATTTTACATATTTTAGGTTATGATCATATTGAAGAAGAAGATAAAAAATTAATGAGAAAAAGAGAAGAAGAAATTCTCTCTGAGTTCGGTTATACAAGAGATAATTAATATTTTGCTAGTAAATAAATTTTAATTTTATTTGCTAGCTTTTTTAATAGTGAAAATAAGTTAAATTTTTGTTATAATACTAATATCTTATTTTTTAGAAGGTGATATATCAGATATGAGAATAAAATTCTTAAAAATTTTGAAAAAAAATATTTATTGGAGAATAAATAAATATAAATTAACAAAAGAGAAAGAAGCAAGATACAATATAAAAACAAAGCTAGAAACAATTGACAAATTACTAGAAGGTTATTCTATAAGTAGGTATGGAGATGGAGAACTTTCTCTTATTTATAAAAAAAAGAAATCTGGAATTAATTATCAGGAATATAATAATGAAATAAAAAAAAGACTTGTAGAAATTTTAAAGTCAAACACTGATAAACATTTAGTTGCTATACCAAGTCCACTAATAAAAATTGATAATTTAGAAAAAGGAGAAGCCTATTTTTGGAGCAAGTATTATTTAACTAATAAAAAAAACTTGGAAACCTATTTAGATAAAAAGAAAATTTATTATGATTCGATGATAAGCAGATTTTATATGCCTTACTCTAAAAAAGAAGAAAGTCAAATACTAGTAAAAAAAATAAAAACTTTGTTTACTAATAGAAATGTAAATATCATAGAAGGGGAATACACTAGATTTGGTCTTGGAAATACCCTTTTAAAAGAAGCAGGAACTATTGAGAGAATTATTTGCCCTTCAAAAAATGCATATAAAATATACGATAAAATCTTGGAAAGAGCAAAAAAACTTCCAAAAGATAGCCTAGTTTTAATAGCATTAGGACCAACAGCTACTATTTTAGCTTATGATTTAGCAAAATATGGATATCAAGCGATTGATATAGGTCATTTAGATATAGAATATGAATGGTATCTGATGAAAACTGATAAAAAAGTTGATGTTGAAAATAAAGCGGTTAATGAGGTCAGTGGAGTTACTACAAAAGAAATAAAAAATATTGAATTAAAAAAAACTTATGATTCACAAATAATTGATAGAATTGAATTTTAAAAATTATTAAGGAGTTTAAGATATTTATGATAAGAAAATTAAATAGACTTCTTCAAAATTATATGAGAGAAAAAAGATTAAAAATAGGGAAATTTATATGGGATAGAAAAGAAAAAAAAGAAACTATAAAAGGAAATAGATTTATAGAAGACAACAATATAAAGTCTATAATTTTTTTAAGATATGATGGAAAAATTGGAGACATGATTATAAATACTTTAATGTTTAGAGAGTTAAAGAAGTTTTACCCATATATAAAAATTGGGGTCGTTGTGAGAGGGAATGCTAAAGACATAATAAAAGAAAACCCTTATGTAGATAAAATATATGATTATGAAAAAACTAAAAAAAAAATAAAAAAATTAGCTAAAAAAATAAGAAATGAAAACTATGACTTATTAATTGATTTTTCTGAAATTTTAAGAGTGAATGAAATGATGCTTATAAATTTAGCTAAAGCTAGATTTAATATAGGCATAAAAAAAGAAAATTGGAATCTTTTCGATATTTCATTAGATATTAGAGATTTCCAAAAGCATATAAGTAAAATGTATGAAAAACTTCTTAGTTTTTTAGGAATTTCTGATATTAATCTTTCTTATGATTTATATCCTACAAATTATGTTTTAAAGCAATATAATTTGCAAAAAGAAGCATATATAATTTTTAACCCTTTTGCTGCAAGTAAACATAGAAGTTTTTCAGAAGAAAATATAATAAAAATTTTAAATTTATTGGAAAAAAAATATAAAAATATTCTTTTAATTGGAGAAGAAAAAAAGTTAAATTTATTGGAAAAAGTTCAAAAATATGAAAATATAATAATATATAAAACTAAGGAACTTAATGAACTTATTGAAATTATAAAAAATGCAAAGCTTATTATAACTCCAGATACTGCTATTGTCCATATAGCATCTAATTATAATAAGAATTCTATTTGCTTCTATCGAAAAGAAAAATATAAAAAAGATAAAAACTCCAATTTCTGGGGTCCTAATTCTACTAATGCTAAAATTATTTATATTGAAAAAGAAGTAAAAAATGGTGAGGAAATCAACATAAATGATTTCGATTTAATATCATTTGCTGAAGAATTGGAGAAAATATGAAAATATCTGTAATTATACCTGTTTATAATAGATTAGAACATTTAAGAGCTGGTTTTATTTCTCTTATTAGGCAGAAAAAACAACCTGATGAATTAATTATAACCGATGATGGTTCAAGTCAAAATATTTTAAATTATATAGCTGATCTTATTCCTTCAGCTAAGTTTAAAGTAAAGCATATTTATCAAGAAGATAAAGGCTTTAGAAAAACAAGAGCATTAAATAATGCAGTTTTGAATGCAGAAGGAGAGGTCCTTGTATTTTGTGATCAAGATTTAATATTTGGAGAAGAATACATAGAAATTATTTATAAAAATATTAGAAAAGGATTTTTTTTGATGGGTAGAGCTTATCATATAACTGAGGATGAAAAAAATATAGTTTTATCTAAAATAGAGAATATTAAAGAATTTAAAGAGATTATAGAAATTTTACCAAAATATTATCCCAGTATAATAAAAAAAATGCTCAATGAGGATAAAAATAGAAGAATTCTTAATTATTTTAAACTTGCTAAAAGAGGTATAAAGTTAGTTGGAATGAGCTATGCTCTTTTAAAGGAAGATTATATGAAAGTAAATGGATATGATGAGAACTATATAGGTTGGGGTGAAGAGGATGATGACTTTGGAAATAGATTAAATGTAGCTGGCATAAAAGGAAAAGAACTTATTACCCCTAATATACAACTACATTTATGGCATTATTCAGATCCTACAAAAACAAAATCTTTAAATGAAGAATATTATTATAAAAGAAAAAAAGAAATTTTTAAAAATAAAGATTACTTTTGTCAAAATGGCTGTATTAGTGAGCAACTAAGAGATGATATAAGAATTGAAGAGTTAAATTAGGAAAGTTATGTTAATAAAAGAATATTATAAAAATTGTGCAATTTATTCATATGAAAAAGAATATACTGAACTTGCTAAAAAAATTCTAGATAATGATTATTCTTTAGTTAAAGAATTAAAAAATACAAAACGAAACTATGTTTCTTTAATTAAAGTTAATAATCAAAATTACATTTATAAAGAAGCTAGAAATGAATATATAATTCCTCAAAGAAAACTAATGACTATTTTTAAAAATGGTGAAGCATTAGAAACTTTAAAAAATGTAAATTCTTTAATACAATATGGATTTACTGAATATATAAAGCCTTTAATTGCAGTAAATAAAAGAAAAAAAGGAATGATAAATTTTTCTTTTCTTGTAATGGAATATATTGAAGGAAAAGAAGATAGAGAACAAATTGATAGAATCTTAGAAAAAATGAAAGAAATTCACAAAAAGGGATATTACCATGGTGATTTCAATCCAAGTAATTTTCTTTTTTCAAAAGAAAATAAATTATATATTTTAGATACTCAATGTAAAAAAATGCTTTTTGGAACTTATATATCTCATTATGACATGCTCAAT
>NZ_JAUMYY010000049.1 GCF_030528405.1 Fusobacterium sp. | reverse complement strand
CTTTATGAATAGTTTTATATACTATAGGTTTATAGGTTCTAAAATAAAAAAAGTACCCAATTTTTAATATTAAGTCTAGTATTATATGCTAAAAAATTAATTTAAATAATTTTTCTTAGTTTTATATTGAAAACAAATAACTTTTTTAAAAATATTAAAGATGCAGAAGAAAAAAGTTAAAATTTAAAATGTAGGGGGCTATGCTTCTTTTTTTATGTTCTTTTTATGACAATAAATATTATTTATATATATTTTAGTATACTTTTTATTATTATAAATATCTTTTATATTGCTTTTTCATATTTTATATGGTATATTATGTATATACAATAAATACAATAAGTGAGGTGTTAAAAATGAAAGCTATAAGTTTAAGACTTGAAGAAAGTATGATACAGGATATAAAGGAAATTTCAAATATATATAATATGGGAACATCTGAATTAATTAGAAAAGGGATTGAAATGATTTTACAAGCTAAAAAAAGCGAAGCGTATTATAGATTAATATCTAACATCCCTACAGGAACAGAGGAAGAAACAAAAGAAATTATTAATAAATTAAACAGCTATACAGACAAAGACCTTGAAATAGTTGATAAGGAAAGCGTAGAGATTGAACTATGAATAATATAAAATTAAAAATTGATTTTATTTACAGGAAGCCAGCAAAGAATTTTTTTAAAAAACACAATGATGTAAAAGAAAAATTTAAAAATAATATTATTTCAAAGTTTAAAGGACAAACTAATATTGATATAATAAAAATGAGTGGGTACCCTAATTTGTTTAGGATGAGAATAGGAAGCTATCGCATAATTTACAAGATAGAAAATAATGAAATAATTTTAATTGATGTTTTAGATGCTGATAATAGGGGAGATATTTATTAAAAAAGATTATAAAAAATAAAAGTACTCAATATAAAAAATTGGGTACTTTTTTATTTTAAGATCTACGGGATATAAAGCTATTTATAAAAACTAACTCTTTTTTATAATGGTTCTGTGTCAAATGGTGTTGATGAAAAAATCAAATAAATTTTTATGTAGTTCCAGAAAAATAAAATCTGGAACTATTTTTTTGTTAAAGATTAGCGCATATTAATATTCTTTTTTTAAAATAAAAAAAGGGCTTATAATGAATATAAACCCTTTATTGTGCATTTTATGTGCCAATAGCTTTTTTATAATATAGATAAAAAGTATATTTGATACTATTTTAACTATTAAACTAATTCGATTATAGCCATTTCTGCTGAGTCACCTTTTCTAACAGATGTCTTAATTATTCTAGTGTATCCACCATTTCTTTCAGCATATTTTGGAGCTATTTCATTAAATATTTTAGCCACTGCTTCCTCATCTCTTAGAAAGGCAAAAGCATTTCTTCTAGATGCTAAAGTATTTTTCTTTCCAAAAGTTATCATTTTTTCTGCAAACTTTCTTAATTCTTTAGCTCTTGTAACTGTAGTTTCTATTCTTTCTGCTTTTACTAAAGATATAGTCATATTTTTAAGCATAGCTTTTCTATGATCAGCTCTTCTTCCTAATTTTCTATATGATTTATTGTGATTCATTAGTAGAATTTCCTCCTTATTATAATATTATTCAGGAGATCCATTTTGATTAAGATCATATCCTAAATCTTTCATCTTTTCCAAAATCTCTTCCAAAGATTTTTTTCCTAAATTTTTTATTTTTAATAGTTCATTCATAGATAAATTAGCTAACTGAGATACATCTTCTATACCTGCTTTCTTTAAACAATTAAATGATCTCACTGTTAAATCTAATTCTTCTATCTTCATATCATGTGATTTCTCATCTATTATTTGATTGCTTACACTTTCTTCAACTTCTTCTTCAACTTCTTCTCTCAGATTTTCCATTTTATTTCCTATTTCTAAAAATGGATCTAAATGTAGTTTTAAAAGTTCAACAGCATAAGATATAGCATCTCTAATCTCTATACTTCCATCAGTTTCAACATTTAGAGTTAATTTGTCAAAGTCAGTCATTTGCCCAAACATTGTGTCTTGAACTTCATAAGAAACTTTTCTAATTGGAGTATAGATTGCATCTACAGCAATATAGTCAACTGCCCAGTCTTTTTTATCTATTTCCTCTGATACTACAAAACCTTCTCCAGTATTTACAAGAAACTCTATATCCAAAGATCTATCAGTTGTTATTGTACAGATAATTTGATCTGGATTTACAATTTCTATTCCTATATCAGATATTATATCAGCAGCTGTTACTACTTTAGGCCCTTTAACAGATAAAGTCATTTTTCTTTCTCCAGAACTTTCTGCTTTAACAACAATCTCTTTCACATTTAAAATTATTTCTGTTACAGCTTCTTTTATTCCCTCAATTACAGAAAATTCACTTAAAACTCCATCAATTCTAATTCCTTTTATTGCTGCCCCAGGTATTGAAGAAAGAAGTACTCTTCTAAGTGCATTTCCTAATGTATGACCATAGCCTCTATATAAAGGCTCAACAACAAAGTGTCCCTTAGTTTCACTTTCTCTTATCTCTGTTATATTTATTGCTTTAGCCTGCTTTTCTATTTTTAACATTATATCAACTCCTATCAAAAGGATTACATTATTATCTTGAATAAAATTCAACTATTAAAGATTCGTTTAAATCAAAATCTAAGTCCTCTTTTGTTGGATTTTGAAGAACCTTTCCTGAGAATGCAGCTCTGTCCAATTCTAACCATACAGGTGGAGTAGCATCTTCTACTGCTGCTTTAATAAGCTCTACATTTTTTGAATTTTCTATTACTGATATTATGTCTCCCACTTTAACTCTATAAGAAGCTATATTAACTCTTCTTCCATTTACAGCTATATGTCCATGAGAAACTATTTGTCTTGCTTGTCTTCTAGTTTTAGCAAAACCTAATCTATAAACTACATTTTCTAATCTTCTTTCTAGATATTCTATTAAAGTTAACCCTGTAACTCCTAGTTTTCTAGCCGCTTCTTCATATATTTTTCTAAATTGTTTTTCCATTACATTATATATAAATTTTGCTTTTTGTTTTTCTCTTAATTGAATTGCATATTCTGTTGGTTTTTTATTCGCATTTGGTCTTATTCCTCTATTTGAAGACTTATTTACTCCAAGAATAACTGGATCTATTCCTAAAGCTCTACACTTCTTCAAAACAGGCTGTCTATTTCTTGCCATTTCTTAAATATTCCTCCTTTGTTTTTTACTCGATAATTAGATTTATTACACTCTTCTTCTCTTAGGTGGTCTACATCCATTATGTGGTACAGGAGTTACATCAGTTATTTTTGTAACTTCTAATCCTGCTGCTTGAAGAGATCTAATACAAGCTTCTCTTCCAGAACCAGGTCCTTTTACTTTAACTTCAACTTTTCTCATTCCGTTCTCCATAGCTATTTGAGCCGCTTGTTCTGCTGCTATTTGAGCTGCAAACGGAGTTCCTTTTTTAGTTCCTTTGAAACCAGAAGTTCCACCAGATTTCCAACTTACAACCTTCCCATCAACATCAGTTATTGCAACTATTGTATTGTTAAAAGTTGAATGTATATGAGCTACTCCATTAGGAATATTCTTACTTTTCTTTTTTATCTTAGCTACTGTTTTTTTAGCCAATTTAAGCTACCTCCTCTACTAAGTTTTTACTATCTAAAATACGCTTATTTTCTGATTGGTTTTTTAGGACCTTTAACTGTTCTTGCATTTGTTTTAGAACTTTGTCCTCTTACAGGAAGATTCATTTTATGTCTTAATCCTCTGTAACATTTAATATCCATAAGTCTTTTTATAGACAATCTTACTTCTTTTCTAAGATCTCCTTCAACTTTGATATCTTTCACAATTTCTCTTATTTTATTTACTTCTTCTTCTGTTAAATCTTTAACTCTAGTGTCAAAGTTTACTCCTGCTTCAGTTAATATTTTTTGAGAAGTTGGTCTTCCAATTCCATAAATATAAGTTAAAGCTATTTCAACTCTTTTGTTTCTAGGGATATCTACTCCTGCTATTCTAGCCAAAATTTTTCCTCCTCTTTTTAATAGAATTTAAAGGTTTTATATATTTGTTAGTATACTAACCAACTAATACTTTCTTCGACATGTCCCATTCTGCTATTATGGAGATGGTCCTACGACTCACCATGTCTTTACAGTACTTCATCATCTTAAATAATTTAAAATTTATGTTGTACTTTTTTAATACTCTCTTAATAAAGACTATCCTTGAACTTGTTTATGTTTAGGATTTTCACAGATTACTCTTACTTTTCCATGTCTTTTTATAATCTTACACTTGTCACAAATAGGCTTTATTGATACTCTTACTTTCATTTTTACCCCCTTTCCACCTCAATATTAATTTTTCTTTCTGTATACTATTCTACCCCTCGACAAGTCATAAGGAGAGATCTGTACAGTTACTCCGTCTCCTGGCAAAATTTTTATATAGTTCATTCTCATCTTACCA
Source organism: Fusobacterium sp. (assembly GCF_030528405.1). Taxonomy (GTDB): domain Bacteria; phylum Fusobacteriota; class Fusobacteriia; order Fusobacteriales; family Fusobacteriaceae; genus Fusobacterium. The sequence goes on along the minus strand of NZ_JAUMYY010000049.1, from coordinate 5,063 downwards.
GAAATATGTCCGAGTATAGTATGACCATTCTCTAATTCTACCTTAAACATAGCATTAGGAAGAGCCTCTACTATTGTCCCTTCCAATTCGATAACATCTTTCTTTGACATTTTTCCTCCCATCGAACAGAAATACAAAATATTATAACATATAAACAAATAAAAATCTATATATAATTTTTATAAAAAATAAATTTTTACACCAAAATTACTTTTTCAAGATCAATTTCATTGGTGTAAAATAAAGATCTTCTTTCTTTTCGTTTCCAAATAGCTCTTTTATACTTTTCATAGTAACTCCTTAATCAAGTTGACTTAAAACAACTGCCTTTCCATCAACTATTGCTATACTATGTTCAAAGTGTGCAGATCTTTTACCGTCTCTTGTCACCACAGTCCAGCCGTCAGGCAATATAGCCACTTTATAAGTCCCCACATTAACCATTGGCTCTATAGCAAAAACCATTCCATTTTCTATTTTTAATCCTCTACCCTTTCTTCCAAAATTAGGTACCATAGGATCTTCATGTAATGCCAAGCCCACACCATGCCCAGCAAAATCTCTTACAACTGAAAAATCATTTTTTTCCACAAAATGTTGAATTGCATGTCCTATATCTCCCAATCTATTTCCAACAACAGCTTGTTCTATACCTATTTCTCTTGATTTCTCAGTTACCTCTAAAAGTCTCTTACTTTCTTCATCTATTTCTCCAATAGCAAAAGTTTTAGCAGAATCTCCATAAAAACCATCAAGTTCCGTCACAATATCAAGGCTAACTATATCTCCTTCTTTTATAACTCTATCTCCAGGCACACCATGCACAACCTCCTCATTAACAGAAATACAAGTTGCAGAGGGAAAAGGACCATATATCCCTTCAACTCCTATACAAGCTGGTCTTGCTCCACATCTTCTTATATATTCTTCTATTATTTTATCTATTTCTCTAGTTGTAATTCCTGGTTTTAAATACTGTGGTATTATATCTTCATATATCTTTGCTATTATTTGATTTGCTTTTTTAATCCCTTTTATCTCATCCAGTGTTTTAATAAGTCTCATTTTTCCCTCTCACATCAAAAAAGAATATTTATTCAAATTGAATAGATATTCTTTTCAGCTTAATTATCCTAGTATCTTAAATATTTCTTCTGTTATAGCCTCTAAAGATTTTGTCCCATCAATTTCAAAAGTCTTATTTTGAGCCTTATAATAATCAAAAACAGGAGCCGTCTGCTCTCTATATGTATTTAATCGTTTTACTACCACTTCCTCTGTATCATCAGATCTTTGAATTAAATCTTCCTCCTTTTCGTCTACTGGAGGATTATATTTAATATGATAAATCTTACCAGTTGTTCTCGATGTTCTTCTTCCTGTTATTCTCTCAATAATATCCGCATCAGGAACATTTAAAGCAATTACCTTCTCTATTTTTTTATTTAATTTCTCTAAAATCTCATCTAAAACTTTAGCTTGAACAACTGTTCTAGGAAAGCCATCCATAATAAAACCTTTTTCACAGTCTTTTTCAGCAAGCCTTTCAGCAACTAAACCATTTACAACCTCATCAGGAACCAATTGTCCCGCATCCATAAATTTTTTTGCCTCTATTCCTAACTTTGTTTGATTAGCAACTGCAGCTCTTAAAATATCACCTGTTGAGATTTGAGGAATGCCATATTTATCAACAATAAATTTAGCTTGAGTTCCTTTTCCAGCTCCAGGTGCACCGAATAAAACTATATTCATTTTTTCATCTCCTCTATTTTTTATTTATTAATATATTATTATACATTAATTTTTTATAAAATGTAATGTTTCTACTCTAAAAAAATTAATTTTTTTTAAATATTACTAGCTTTTATAGTAAAATTATTGTTAAAATATAAAAAATAATTTATTCATTTTAAATTCATTTTTATATTTTATACTCAGTGCAAGTAAAAAAAATAAAATTTTTTTATTCATCATAGATTCATTTTAAACTAGTAAAATGTGAATAAGAAAAAATTATAAAAAATTAAAAATTATAAAAAGGAGAATTAAAAATGGAAAAGAAAAAAAGTATAATAACAATGATGGTATTTGGAGCTTTAGTATTCGGGGCATTTTCTACGTCTACAAAAACTTATGCTAACACAGTAAATCAACAAAAAATAATTTCATCTGAAGAAGCTAATAAAATTGCTTTAAAACAAACAAATAATGGTAGAATATTAAAAACTGAGCTTGATACTGAAAAAGGAATGTTAGTTTATGAAATAGAAGTGCTTGATGGAAATGTAAAAAGAGAGCTTGAAATTGATGCTGTTTCTGGGAATATTTTGAAGATTGATAATGAGCGTACTTTAATAAATTTAAATAATAATGTTCAAACTACAACTACTAATACAACTACTGGTTCAGGAACTAATATTTCTATGGAAGAGGCTAAAAAAATTGCTCTTAATCATTCTAAAAATGGAACTATAAAAAGCATTGAATTTGATTATGAAATGGGAATACCTGTTTATGAAATAGAAGTTATGGAAGGCTTTATTGAAAAAGATTATTTAATTGATGCTACAAATGGAAATATCTTAAAAGTTAAAAGAGATTTTTAATCAATAAATATTTTTTAAAAAAGTAATATTATTTTAGACAAAATTTAGTAAGAAAAATGAGACTTCTACATTCTATAGTTTGAATAACTTTTATCTTTAATTATATAAAAGTTTAGTAAAAATCCGTATTAGTCTCTTTTTTTTACTATAATATTTATTATAAAGTGGTGATTAAGTGAAAATATTAGTTGTTGAAGATGAAAAAGATTTAAATAGTGTCATAACAAGGCACTTAAAGAAAAATAATTTTAGTGTGGATTCTGTATTCAATGGAGAAGATGCTCTGGATTATTTAAACTATGAAAACTATGATTTAGTTATTTTGGATATTATGATGCCAAAAATATCTGGTTACGAAGTTGTAGAGACATTGAGAGCTAATCAAAACGATACTCCTGTTTTAATGCTAACAGCTAAAGATAGTATTGACAATAAGGTAAAAGGATTAGATCTTGGTGCCGATGATTACTTAGTAAAACCTTTTGATTTCAATGAACTTCTTGCTAGAATTAGAGCAATTATTAGAAGAAAATATGGAAATATATCCAATCAAATAATAATAGATGATTTAGTACTAGATATTTCAAAAAAGACTGTAAAGAGAGCTGAACAAGAAATTGAATTAACTGGAAAAGAATATGAGGTATTAGAATACCTAATGCAAAACAAGAATCATATTTTAAGTAGAGAACAAATTAGAGAGCATGTTTGGGATTTTGATTATGATGGAGAATCTAATATTATAGATGTGCTTATAAAAAATATTAGAAAAAAAATTGATATTAATGATGCTAAACCTTTAATATCAACTAAAAGAGGTTTGGGCTATGTTATTAAGGAAAGTGAATGACAAATTTAAAAATTTAATTTACTCTATACCAATTACTTTTAAAGTTACTGCTTGGTACACTTTTTTTATTTCTTTATTAATTTCAATAATGATTGCATCTGCATTTTTCATTGCAGATTCCTTAATTGATTCTTCAAGCAAAGAGGATTTAACAGAAGCTGTCTATGAAATGGCACAAAATCCTAAAAAATTTGAAAGTTTTGATGATGGGATTTTTTTTATTAGATATTCTAATTCTGGTGAAAAAATTGAAGGACTTGTACCTAAAAATTTTGATATAAGATTAAAACTTTCAGAAAATTTTCAAGTTAATAGCTATAAGATTGGAGAATTACAATTCTTTTATTTTGATGTTCCTATAGGTTTGAAAAAAAATGAAAATAGCGAATGGATTCGGGGTATTTTACCTATTTCAAATCTTCATAAGAATACTAGATTAATTTTAATTTTAATTTTTATCTTTTCTCCAATTCTATTGTTTTTAATAAGCTATGGTGGATATAAAATTATAAAAAATAGTTTTAAACCTATTCAAGAAATAGCTAATACTGCTTTAGAAATACAAAAATTTAAAGACTTTTCAAAAAGAATAAAATTAGGTAATGCTAAGGATGAAATTCACAAAATGGCTTTCTCTTTTAACAGTATTCTAGATAATTTAGAAAGTTCCTATATTTATGAAAAACAATTCAGCTCTGATGTTTCTCATGAGTTAAGGACTCCTGTTACTGTTATATTAGCGGAAAGTGACTATGCTATAAATTATTCTGACTCAATTGAAGAGGCAAAAGAATCCTTTTCAGTTATACAAAGACAGGCAAAGAAAATGTCAACTCTTATTAATCAAATTATGGAATTATCTAAATTAGAAAGAGAAAATCAAATCAAAATTGAAAATTTAAACATTTCTAATTTAATCGAAACTAGTCTAAATGATTATAAATATGTACTTGAAACCAAAAATATTGACTTTATTTGTAATATAGAAAAAAATTTAGAGATTCTAGGTAATAGATTAATGCTTGAGAGGCTCTTTGATAATCTTTTTAGTAATTCTTTAAAATTTACAAAATCTAAAATTTTTGTAAACTTATACAAAAAAGACAATAAAATTATATTAGAAGTAGAAGATGATGGGATAGGAATGACCAAAGATGAAATAAAAAAAATTTGGAATAGATTTTATCAAAGTAATACTTCAAGAAATAAGGATACTAATTATGGTTATGGACTAGGTTTATCAATGGTAAAAAAAATAGTTAAATTACATAATGCAAGTATAGAAGTTGAAAGTGAAATTAATAGAGGAAGTAAATTTGCAGTAAAATTCTAAAATTTTAGATATAATATACTTTAAATTTCAGTTTTTTGACAATAGGTGTTAATTAGAAAATTTATAAATTTTTCGTTAAAAATTAGGAGATTTTTTGAAACTTTATGTTTCAAATTTTTTCCTTTTTTTATTTAACTCTATATTTATTATTCCTTTTATAATGAAAAAATACTCTTTTACACTATACACTTTTAAATAAAAAATAAAAAGCACACTTTTAAGTGTGCTTATCTATATATAAATATATTTTTTTTAAATGGCGCTTCCTAAT
>NZ_JAUMYY010000048.1 GCF_030528405.1 Fusobacterium sp. | reverse complement strand
AAAAAATCAGCCGATTGGAATAGATTTTTTAAAAATCTCCAATCGGCTTTTTTTAATTGTTGTAGAATAGCAAATTAATAAAAATTTCTTATATTTCAAATTCAAAAAATAAATATTTAAATATTTTTAATTTTCACTTAAAGAGCTGTAATTTATTATAGCTCTTTTTAGTAAGAAAATTTATTAAATAATATATATTTTTAATAAGTAGTATAAAAATTATAAAAAATATGATAAAATTAACAAGAAATAAAGAAAATAAATAATAGTATATGGGAGTGATTCAATTGGATTTACATTACTTAGAAATATTTTATGAAGTTGCCAAAGAAAGAAGTTTCACAAGGGCAGCAGAAAGACTTTTTATAAATCAATCAGCAGTGTCTATTCAGGTAAAAAAGTTTGAAGAAATTCTGGGGACAAAGTTGTTTGATAGAAGCTCAAAAAAAATAAAACTTACATATACAGGAGAATCATTATTTAAAATGGCTGAAGAAATTTTTGAGAAGGTAAAAAGGACTGAAAAAGAAATTTCTAAAATAATACAAATGGGAAAGGCAAAGATAAATATTGGAGCTTCTCCAATAATAGCAGAGCCCTTATTACCTAAATTAATGAAAGGTTTTTCTGAACAACATGATGAAATAGAATATGAAATTACAGTTTCATCTAAAGATTATTTAATAAAGCTTTTAAAAGAAGGGGACTTAGATTTAGTTGTAATGGATAATGAGCATATAGTTGATGAAAATTTAGAAGTTATTAATTTAGAAAAGGGTCCCTATGTTCTTATTGGAAGTAAGAATTATGATGATATAAAAGATATAGAGAAAGATCCTATTATAACCAGAAAAAATATTCCTAATAACAATAAAGCAATAGAAGCTATAGAGGAAAAATTTGGTATTTCTTTTAAAACTAAAATAATAGTTAAAGGGAATTTGGAAGTTATAAAAGGAATGGTAGAAGAAGGGATTGCCAATGTAATACTTCCTTATTATGCTGTTTATAAGGAAATCAGAGAAGATAAATTTAAGGTTATACAAAAGATAAACGAAGTGAAAGATGGCTATCAAATTATAGTTACAAAAGATAAAAAAGAGCTTGATCAAATTAATAAATTTATTGACTTTTTAAAAGATCACAAGTTGATGAATTAAATTAAACTTACAACATTAGAAAGGAATAAATATGAATTTAATAGAATCATATAAAATAGAATTAGAATTACTAAAAGATTTTATAGAAACTGAAGAAAAAAGAGGAGAAACAGAAAGAGTAGCAAGAAAATTAGCAGATATTTTTACCCGAGGAAAGAAAGTTTTAATTTGTGGAAATGGTGGAAGCAATTGTGATGCCATGCATTTTATGGAAGAATTTACAGGAAGATTTAGAAAAGAAAGAAGAGCATTGCCAGCTATTTCACTTTCAGACCCATCACATATTACCTGTGTTGCAAATGATTATGGATTTGATTATATTTTTTCAAAAGGAGTTGAAGCATATGGTCAAGAGGGAGATATGTTTATAGGAATATCGACAAGTGGAAATTCAGCTAATGTTATTAAAGCTGTCGAAGAGGCTAAGAAAAAAGGACTAGTAACTTGTGCTTTACTAGGTAAGGACGGTGGAAAACTAAAGGGTATATGTGATTACGAGTTTATAATTCCTGGGAAAACTTCGGATAGAATTCAAGAAATTCATATGATGATACTTCATATAATTATTGAAGGAGTTGAAAGAATAATGTTTCCAGAGAATTATATGGAGAAATAAAAACTAAAAATTTTGTATTGCACCAAAAATCTTATGATAAGATTGGAGGTGCATTTTTTTATAAAGTATTGACAATAAATAAAAAATTTAGTAATATTAACTTAACAAAATGAATAAGGAGGAAGATTTATTGTGTTTAAGAAAAGATTGTTTTATTTTTTTACTTTTATAGACTTTTCTTATGCAGATAATTTTCATGAAATAGAAAAAAGGTGGAATAAACAAATAAATTATTTTTTTAAAAAAGATATAGAAAGAAATATATATATTGAAAAGGGATATATTATGGCTAAAGGTAGACTTATTTTAAAAAAGTCTAATTTTTCTTAGTTTTAATGTATCTTTTTTATTTTATAGAAAAATTTAAAACTTTTATAGCTTTATAAATTTTAGGAGGGAAAATGAAAAAAGTATTTGTAATTATTCTAATTTCGTTATGTTCAATTGTTTACGGAGATAATTTAATAGTTGATAAGGAAAAAAATAAAAACTTACATATAGATAAAACTGCAAATAATATTCCTCTTGTCAATATAGAAAGCCCTAATTCAAATGGAATATCACATAATATATTCAAAGAATATAATGTTGAAAATAAAGGGATCATATTAAATAATGCCTTAGATGTAGAAAAAACACAAATTGGAGGACTAATATATGGAAACCCAAATTTGCAGACAGATAGAAAAGCAGCAACGACAATACTTACAGAGGTAAGCGGAGTAAATAGATCAAAAATAGAAGGCTTTACAGAAATAGCAGGGCAAAGGGCAGACTATATTTTAGCCAATCCTAATGGAATCTATATAAATGGAGCAGGCTTTATCAATACAGGTAATGTAACTTTAAGTACTGGAAGAGGAGATGACTTACAAAATCCGGAGAGAGGTCAGATTGAAATAGCAGGTAAAGGTTTAGATTTAAGAAACATAAATAAATCTGAATTAATAGCGAGAACAGCAAAGTTAACAGCACCTATCTATGGTGGGGAAGAAGTAAATATAAAGCTTGGAAGTAAGAGTAAAGAAAATAAACCTGAGATAGCGCTAGATGCTAGAAATCTAGGCTCTATTTATGCTGGAAGAATAAGGATAATTTCAACAGAAGACGGAGTAGGAGTAAAGAGTGCGGCTAACATATATGCAACTAAGGGCGATGTAATAATAGATACAAAGGGAAGAGTGTATTTAAAAGATAGCCAAGCTAAAAATAATGTGGATATAAAGTCTAAAGAAACAGAAATAGAAGAGAAATTAATAGCAGAAAATAAAATAAGTATAAAAAATGACAAATTAGTAAATAAGGGAGAAATAGCAGCAAATAATGATATAGATATTACAGGAAATGTAGAAAATACTAAGTTGGTGTTGACAAATCAAAAGCTAAAAATTGAAGGAAACTTAAAGAATACAGCAGATATAAAAGCTAAAACAGATATAGATGTAATAGGAAAAGAATTAGAAAATACAGGACTTATTATTGCAGATAAAAAAATAAAAATTAATTCTGACAATATAGTTAATAATAAAAAAATAATAGCTAAAGATAGTTTTAATATAAAGAATAAAACTTTAAAAAATAGTGGAGATATCTATTCTGAAAATGAAATGGAAATAGAAAATGATAAAGTAGAAAATTTAGGAAGATTGGCAAGTAATAGCAATATCAAAATAGAAAGTAAGGATATTGTAACAAATAAAATAGATTCAAGAGGTAAGCTATCTATAAATACTGATACATTAAAAAATGATGGAAAAATTTATTCAAAAAAAGATACTGAGATAATTGGAAAAAATATAGAAAACAATTCTGAAATTTTAAGTAGTGGCAAAATAAATATAGATGCAACTGAAGTTAAAAGTAATAAAATTTTAGCAAAAGATGATGTTTCTATAATTTCAAAATTATTGAAATCTAAAGAAAAGATATATTCAGATAAAAATATAAATATAGAAAGTGAGAATATAGAAAATACTGGTGATATTTTATCTATAAAAAATATTGATATAAAAGGGAAAAAATTAATAAATAATAAAGTAATTCAGGCAAATGATGATATAAATATAAAGGCAGAAGATATTCAAAATGAAAATTTAATTGCAAAAAATCTAACAATAACAACAAATAAATTAGAAAATAAAAAAATAACGACGAAAGAAAACATAGATATCAAGGCAGATAGTCTAGCAAACGAAAATTTTATTAATTCTTTAGGAAGTATTGATTTAAAAATAAGTGAAATTCAAAATGCTGGTAATATTGTTGCTACAAAAAATCTTGATATAAAGAATAAGAATCTAAAAAATACAGGGAAAATTTACTCAGGTTTTGGAACAAAAATAGAAAATGACAAAATAGAAAACTTAGGGGAAATACTGAGTGAGAAAGATATTGAGATTATAACTAAAAATATTGAAAATAAAAAGATAGTTGCAAAAGGGCAATTAAGCATTAATACACAAAGTTTAAAAAATACAGAAAAAATTTATTCTGGAAAAGATACAATAATAAAAGCAAAAAATATTGAAAATCAAAATGAAATTTTCAGTAGTGAAAAAATAAATATAGATACAACATATATTGATAGCAATAGAATTTTAGCAAAAGATGATATAGATATTAATTCAGAAACATTAAAATCTAAAGATAAGATTTATTCAGATAAAAATATAAATATTACAAGCAACAGTGTAAGAAATACTGGTGTTATTTTAGCATTGAAAAATCTTGATATAATAAGCAAAAATAAAGACAATATAGGAAATATTAACAATGAGGGTACAATTCAATCTAAAGAAAACTTAAAAATAACTGCAAAAAGTATTGATAATAAGAAAAATATAATATCTGGAAATGATTTAGAGATAAAATCTAAAGATTTAAAAAATACGAATAATATAGTTGGAAAAAATGCTGTCAAATTGAATAGTAAAATTTTAAATAATGACAATGGTAGTGGGCTTATTTATTCTGATAATAGCTTAGATATAATCAGTAATAAAATTAATTTGACTAGAAATATTGCTGCAAAAAATTTATTAAAATTAAATATAGCAAAATTAGAATTAAATAATTCATATATAACTAACAGTGATATAGATGTAAATATCAGTGGAGATTACACAAATAATTATGAATTTATAGCAAAAAATATGAATCTGGTAGCCAATAACATAGTGAATAATTCAATTATAGCAAGTAAGCAAGATTTAAATATAAGGGGAACTGGTATTCAAAATGAAAAAAACAGCTTGATTTATAGCAGTGGAAAGCAAAAACTGGAAGGAAGTAGCTTAAAAAATAAGGGAGAGATATTTTCAAAAAATAATTTAGATATGATTTTTGAAGGAAATGTGGAGAACATAACAGCTAATATAGAGGCTGAAGGAAATATTTATCTAAAAGCAAATAATTTTTCTAATGTTGGACATATAACAGGAAATCATTCTAAAGTATGGGATCCCGGCTATGCAAGTAATATTAATATAAATGAATTACCAAAAGAATTTTTAGAAGAAGTTGATAGATTGATAATAATAAATCGTGGTGGACGAAAATTTAGAGGTTGGGATGAAGATAAAAGGCTTACTAATGCTGAGAGAGGAATAAGTAATTACATCTCACATAAATCATATTTAAAAGCTGGAGGAGACTTAACTCTTGAAATAACTAAGGATGTTTTAAATAAAGAAGCTGATATTTTGGCAGATAAAAATATTAAAATTACAGCAGATAAATTAATTAATACAAGAGAAGGAAAAGATATATCTATTACACTTGAGTTTGCTAGAAGATATAACTATAGATATTGGAGACGTGGTAAATATAGAACAGGTAATGGAGATGTCTATGCAAGTAAAGATTGGGTAGAAACTCTTTATTCGGATAAACCAACACAGATAGTAGCAGGGAACAATATACAAATAGTAGCAAAAAAAGTTGGAAATGGAGAAGAACACAGGAACACGGCTCCTCAATATTCAAACAATATTAATGTACCTACCGGAAATAGCAATACAAGTAATATAAATACAAATTTCTCTACTAGTAAAGAAAATATTAACACAACAGATATTTCAATAGATTCTACATTTAATGTCAATAATAATTCGTTAATTAAAAAAATAAAAGAAGAGTCTTCAATAGGAATAACACAATATATAGATATTCCTGAAAATAATAATGGAATATTTAAATTAACTAATAAAAAAGAAAATCCAAAATTCAGTTATTTAATTGAAACAAATCCTAAACTTATAAATAAAGAATTTTATCTAGGTTCTGACTATTTCTTATCAAGAATTAAATTTAATCCAGATAGGGATATAAGACTACTTGGAGATTCTTTTTATGAGCATAAACTGATAACAAGAGCAGTATTAGAAGGTACAGGAAAAAGATATCTATATTCCAATAATATAAATGAAGAGAGAAAGGCTCTTTTTGATAATGCCGTTGAAGCACAAAAAGATTTAAATTTAAGTCTTGGAATAACTCTTACAAAAGAGCAAATAAATAAGCTGAAAAAAGATATAATATGGTATGTTGAAGAAGAAGTAGCAGGTCAAAAAGTGCTTGTTCCAAAGATATTTTTATCAAAGAACACATTGAAAAATATCAATGAAAATCAAGGAAATATAATAAAGGCAGGAGGAAGCCTAGCAATAAACAGTAGTATTGTAGATAATAACGGAAAGATAATAGCAAAAGATAATGTAAATATAAATGCTGATAATATTTTACAAAACGGAGCTTATTCAGACACAGGAATTTATGGGGAAAATATCTCTCTAGTAGTTGAAGAAAATATAGAAAATATGGGCGGTAATATAATTGCTCAAGAAGATGTATTACTATTTAGCAAAAACGGAGATATAAAAAATAGCAAAAAACTCTCTATTCACGAAAATGATTTACGTAATGTTTTTACTGATGTTAGAGCAGCTGGAGATATAAAGGGAAGAAATATTAGTATAGTTGCCAACAATGTAGAAAATTTAGGAGCAGATATAATAGCAGATAAGAAAATAGAAATAGGAGCAAGAGAAAATTTAACAATAGGAAATCTTGAGGCTGTGGATCAAAAAATAAGTATAAGCAAAAGAGATTTTGTTTTGGACAGAAAAACAACAAATATTGGAAGTAACTTGAAAGCAAAAGATATTGAATTAAGTTCTTTAAAAAATATAAACATAGTAGGTTCTAATATAGATGCTAAAAATAAACTTGATATAAATGCAAAGGAAGATATAAATATAGTAGCAGGTAAAAATACAACTTTACATGAAGAAAGACATGGTAAGAGTAAAGGTTTTGGGCGTTCGTCATCTAGTACAGATATTATATATAATGAAGATATTGTAGCAGCTGAATTGAAAGGAAAAGATATTAATATTATTAGCCATAAGAATGCTAATATAATAGGTGGAAATATTGCAGCAGCAAATGATTTAAATATACTGGCAAAAGAAGATATAAATATAATAGCTGCACAAAAGGGTTCATCAGAAATACATCAAAAGACAAAATCAGGCTTTATGAAATTAAGCGGTCAAGCCTCTTTAGAAGATAATTTAAAATATGAAAATGTTGCATCAAATATAAGTGCAGGAAAGTCGGCTAATTTAATTTCAGAAAAAAATTCTAATATTATTGCTTCAAATATAAGTTCAAAAGGAGATACAAACATTATTGCAAAAGAAAATATAAATATATTGGCAGGAGATAATATAGAAAGACAACATAAGGAAGAGAAGAAGTATAAAACATCTTTCTTTAGTGATTTTAAAGGATTAAATTTTGAAATTGGTATGAAGTTTAAAGGAAGCCAAACAAAAGAAGGAATATACAAGACAACAGTTGCCGGAACCAATATAAATGCAGAGAAAACAATAAATTTACAAAGTGGAAAGGATATTACTATACAAGCAAGTAATTTATTATCTGAGAATACTTTTGCTAAAGCTGAAGGTAAATTAAATATAATAGATAAGGATGAAATTTTCACAAGAGATTCAAGTAATAAAGAAATAGAAGCAAAATTATCGGCAGGACTTAGATTAAGTGGAGTAAAAGAAACATTAAAATCAACAATTAATATTGTAAAAGGTGTAAAAGAATTGCCAAAGATGATAGGACTTGCAAAAGATTTAGCCACAGGCAAGGATATTAATGAAGCATTAGCCGGAAAAGAAAAAGCAATAGAAGAGGCTAATTTAATAGCAAATGGTCCAAAGAAAGGAAATGTCAGTACAGGAATATATCTAGGTGGAAGTATATCAACCAACAAGGAAAGTACTAAATCAACGAGAAGTGTTGGAAGTAATTTAATCTCAAATGAGATAATTGCACTAAAGAGTGGCAATGATACAAATTTAAAAAATGCTAAACTTATATCTAAGAATATAATTATTGATTCTGATAAAAATATAAATATAGAAGCAGGAAAATCTACATCCGAAAGCAAAGGAAGTTCTTGGTCTGCAAATGGAGAGGTTAACTTATTGACCGGACAATTTAATATAGGAGCAGAAACTAAAAAAGATAATGCTAATTCAGAATCTTATAGCAATAGTAAAGTAATAGGAGAAAATATAGTTATAAGAGGAAAAGATTTAATAGCAAAAGGTGCAAATATAGAAGGAAATAAATTAGATATAAAGGTAGAAAATTTACTTCTTGAAAGCTTACAAGATAAAGAACATAGAAATCACAAAGGCTATAATGTATCAGTTGACAATTCATCAGTTGGAGCAGGCTTAGAATATGGAAAATATGATAAAGAATGGGTGAATGAACAAAGTACAATAATAGGAGCAGAGAAATCAGATATAGAAGTAAAAGGAAAGACAAAATTAGTTGGCTCAAAAATAGGAGGGGCAAATACAAATTTACGGACAAAAGAATTGGAATACTCAGATATTTATGATAAAGAAAAGGGAGTAAACTTTGGAATAAGCGCAAATGCAAATATGGGAATAACAAATGTATATAATGAAACAAATCCAAATAATCCAAATAAACAGTTAAAGATATCTAAATCAGGAAGTGCTAACTATGATGCAGTAGATAGAGAACAAATAAATAGAGCAACAATAGGAGCAGGGACAATAATAGTGGATGGTAAAGAAGCAAAAACAAATATCAATAGAGATGAGAGTAAGTCACAGGAGCTAACAAAGGATATAAATGTAAGTAAAATATCAATAGATTATGCAGATGAAAGGAAAGATTGGAGTTTAGCTAGTGTACAAGATATTTTAGGAGAATATTTAAAGGATGCTGTATTAGAACCTGTGGAGAGTCTAAATCAGAAATTAAAACTATATAAAAAATATGATTTCTTTAAGTCAAATGCACCTAGATATAGATATGTTATTGAAAAAGACTTGGAAGGCAATATAATAAGGCATGAAGCCGAAAGATTATCAGAAGATGCAATTTTTGAAAAAGAAAGTGTAGCACATATAAATGGAATGAACACAGATTTAAAAACTGCATTAGATGAAATTGAAAAGCATCATTTAATGAAAAATTTAGATGATTCGAAATTAAGTATATTAGAAAATGGGGAAAAGAAAGAATTTATATTATTCCAAAATGAAACACATGGAAATTTAAGTGATTTAGTTGAGAGTGCTTATGATAAATTTGGAATAAAAGGAGGAAGAAAAATATATAGTAATGCAGCAAAAGAAGTTGGAGAAGCAATATATTTGAACAAGGACAGAATAAAAGACTTTACAATGTTTAGCCAAGGAAATATACAATGGAGAGCTGGATTACAATATGTAGAGGAAAAGTATGGAGTAGGAGTGTTGAAGGAAATAAAAACAGAGAAATATACTTCAATAGGTTCACCACTAAATGCAAAAGATTTAATTATATTTTTAAAAGATAAGGAAATGATAAAAAATCATAATTATCCAAATATGGTGATAAAAAATGATAATTTAGATTTGGTTGCCAATATTGTTGGATTTAACGGAATGTCAATATCTGAAAGAGACGATAAAATGAAGAAAAAAATTGAGAATAAAAAGAAGTATGGAATCAGATATGATATATGGGATCCACATAGTAGTTATACAGCTGGAACAAAGCCAACAACAAAAATTGAGTATAGAGCATGGCAATTACCATTAATAGGAATAGATAATATATTAAGATTATTTAATCCAAAAGAATATTTTGATAAAGAAAAATATAACCCAATAATAAATAAAGGAGCTGATAAGAAAGATGAAAAATAGTTTTAAGCTTATAATTTTGCTT
>NZ_JAUMYY010000005.1 GCF_030528405.1 Fusobacterium sp. | reverse complement strand
ATAGCAAAATATGCAGAAACAAAGATAGGGGAAAGTAAATCTAAAAATAAGTTTATATCAAAAGAGCAGGAAGAATCTATTAAATTTAAGAAAGAATATATCTATAGATAAAACATTGGAAGAGCAATTTACTTTAGCAAAAAATATTCCAAGTGAAGATAGGGAAAATTACGAAGCTATTATTATAGATAAAGAAATTACATTTAAACTTGGAGGAGTGAGAGGAGAAACTGGAATAGTTTTTAATAGAGATCCTGTAACTGGAGAAGAAGAATATGGTTTTGTGTCTTTTCTTGAGCCAGAGATAGGACCTAATATAGCAAGTGGAGGGGTAGGAATAAAAACATATAACAAATTAGGGGCTCCTATAAAAGATTTTCAAGGCTTTTTTGGAACAGTAAAAGGAACAGCTGGTTATGGATTAAGAGGAAGTGGAGAAATAGAAATAAATGGTCATAATAATGTTAATTATGATATAAACTTTACAGTTAGATCTGGAACTATTGGCTTTTTAGCTGGAATAGGTTATAGAAAAGTATGGAAAATTAATCCGCCAGATTGGTTAAAGCTAAAGATAAAATCTATAATTGAAAATCGTGAATCTATAAAAGAAAAATATGAAAGTATAGATAGTTTAAAAGATATTATAGATTACAGCGAAACTTTAAAATAAGGAAAGGAATGAAAATAATGACAAAAATAGTAAATAAAAAATTGACGCCTATTTATGATTTTACAGCTCTACTAACCCTTATTTTTTCACAAGTTTTTGTAATAATTTTATTATTTCTTTTTTGTATAAGTTTTTTCTATATTGAAAAAGAGAATATACTGGATAAATTATTTCTCTTATCAACATTGTTTATTTTGGTTTTTATAACATATTTCTTAATGAAAACTATAATAGTAGCATTAAGATATTTTTTTGCTCATGAAGAATGTTTTTGTGAAAATGGAAAGTTTTACTATAAAAAAATACTATTCACTAAAATAAAAATAAAAAAATTTTTCATACCTGTAAATGAAATAATTTCAGTTTTTGATTTAGGAAAAAGAGTTATAGAAGCCGAAAAAAATACACCAATAAATTATTTTAAATCAAATGAAAGAATTGGGATTAAATTAATATCTGGAATTGAATATAAAATATGGAATTATGTAAGAAAAAGGAAATTATTTAGTATTGATAACCGTTATGATAAAAATGAAGATTTTTTTATTTATTTAGAAGAAATTCAAAAAATGATAAAAGAGGAGCAAAATAAAGTACGATTAAATCAAAAAAATAAAAATTTAATGGTCAAATATACTTCTCCATTAGATGAAAGATACCAATATATTCTAAATAGAATACTTGATGAAGAAAAAGCATTCATATCTAAAAAAGATGATAATTTTATAATAAATGGAGATAGCGAAGCAATAAAAAATTTAGAAATATTAAAAGATATGGATTTTGAAGAAATAGATTTCTATATTTTTTATATAAATTATTTATCAAAAAAAGAATATGAAGATAAAAAAGTTTTAGTAGGATATAATGGCATAGATGGAAAAGAAGTAACAATGTTAAAGCTAAAAGAAGATATAAATGAGATAAGAGATAGTAGAAGTACATTTTTAAAATAGAATAAAATAACTATATTTTTACAGCAAATCCTGCTATGCCAATCAAAGATTTCAGCATAAACTCATCTAAAGGAAGCGGAGAAGGAGCATGGGTAGATAAACAAAGCTCAGTAATAGCAAGAAATGGTGGAAATATAGAGGCAGAAAATAAGCTGACTAACACAGGCGCTATAATAGGTTCATTAAATAAAGACAAGAAATTAAAAGTAGAAGCTAAAGAAATAGTTATAAATCATTTAGAAGATAAGAACAAGTATGAGAATAAAGGCGGAGGAATAAGCGCAAGCATTGGAAGTACACCTAATATATCAGTTGTTCATGATAAGGTGGATAAGGAGCAAATAAATAGAGCGACAGCAATAAATACAGATTTTACTATTTCAGGAGAAAAGAAAACATCAGAAGAATTAGGCTTTAATACAGACTTATCTAAGGCACAAGAAGTAACAAAAGATGAAGAAAAACATTTAAATGCAGAACTACATACAGATTTAATAGATAAGGAAAAAAGAGATGAAATAGTATCAGCAGGAAGAATATCTATCAAATTTAAGAAAGAATGTATCTATAGATAAGACATTGGAAGAGCAGTTTAGTTTAGCTAAGAGTATTCCGAGTGAAGATAGGGAGAATTATGGAATAGAGCTTTATACATCAGAAGCATATTCATTTGGAGGAAGAATGTCAAGAACTCAATCATTTTTTACTTTGTTAGACAAGAAAACTGAAACATTAACAACATATAATGTAGGAAGCACAAGTATAGGATTTGGCTCATTAGATATAGGAGTAAGTGCAGAAATAGGGTTATATTTAGATGATAATATTGAAGATTTATCAAAATTGACTACTTCAATTGGTGGGAGTATAGCTTTTGGGCATTTAAATATAGGAATTGATTTATTGAAGAAACCACATAATATAGAAAATAGTTCTTTTAAAGAATATATGAACTTTTTAAAGTCATTTAGAGGAATAAGGTTATATATTGGGAAAGGAATTCCAAATCCATTTAAATATGAATTACATACAACTTTTATAGAAATAGGAAGTCCTAAAAATATTAAAATTGATAAAAGAGGATATGAAGTATTTGATAACTTTTTAAAAAACTCAAGAAAAAATGAGGGAGAGTGGTAATGGATAATCTAAAAATTAATATATCTGAAGAGAAAATTTATATAAAAAAGGGATTTATGAAAAAGAAATATTTATATTGTTGGTATATTTTTTTAATAATAATAATTATTTTTATGCTATTTTTAGATAAAAATAAAGAAAGTATACTATTCAAATATTTAGACTTACTTTTCCAATACTTTAATTTTGGAATAGTTATCAATATAATTCTTATTTTATCATTTTTAGGTTCAGGTTTTTTAGGGTTTCATTTTTTTTTAGCAATGTATTTAGAAAAGATAATAGTTAGTGAAAAAATAACTATTTTTACTCCAAATTACGAAGTAGTTTTTGACTTTAAACTTTTAAAAGAAATTAAAGTAAATCCTTTCTATGGCTATAGTTCTTTAAGATCTAAAAATGCTTCATTTAGAGGTAGTTTCAGAGATAGAAGTACAATAAAGTTTATTACAAAAGATGGAAAAGAGTATGAATGGGGTTATTCATTATCATATCAAAAAGGAATGGAGATAAAAAGAATATTAGAAGAAAGAATAAAAGAAAAAGAGGTATAAATTTTTTCTAGCTAGCTCAAATAAATTTTGAGCTAGTTATTAAAAGATTTATAGATAAAGAAAAAGAAATAAAATAGTATCAATTCATAAAATAAAAGAATGTAAAATGTACAAATAATATTTTTATAAATGAAAGGAGAGCAAGGAATGGAAGAATCTTTTAAACCTTTAAGTGTATCTGTAAGCCAATTATTTGGAGACCCTAAAACATTGTATAGAATACCTCAGTATCAGCGTCCGTATAAATGGGTTAATGAGCAAGTTGAGCAATTATGGTATGATATTTTGGATGCTTATGAGAATAATGTGGAAAACTATTTTTTAGGTTCAATAATAACAGCTAAAACCTCAGATGAAAGTGGTTATATTGATGTTGTGGACGGGCAACAAAGGATGACAACCTTGATGATTTTGTTTTGTGTTCTTAGGGATAATTATAAAGATATTAATAGTAATGATACTGGCAATCCATTTACTGTTGATATTGACGCTATAAAATCAGCTATAAGTTTAAATAACAGAAATAGACGTTTAAGGTTATTTACACATTTAAATCATCAATCTGATTTTTCAAAAACTATTTTAGATGAAGGGGCTACTTCTTCATTAACACCAATTTTTAAATATCAACTAAAAAATGATCAGGAACCCATTTATAAATTTATAAATACAGCTTTTATTTTTAAAGAAAAACTTTCAAATTTGGCTTCTGAAGAAAGAGGAAAATTTGTAAATTATCTATTTAATAAAGTTCAATTAATTAGAATAGATTGCTCAAATAGAGATTTTGCAATAAAGTTATTTCAAGTATTAAATGATAGAGGAATGGATTTAACAGCAGCAGATTTAATAAAAAGTTATTTAATTGGAAACCTTAATTCTCATTTTAAAGATGATAGAGAATTATTAAAAACATATGAACAAAGCTTCATATCTGATTGGTATAATATGGAAGAAGTCATGAAAAACTCTGATATAAACTTGAGTGAACTATTTACTATGTATGAATATTATTTACTGGCGAATAACCCTAAAAAATCATTGACAGAAGAGTTACAAGATTTATTTAAAGGGAAGAATCCAAACAAAGTTATATCTAATTTAAAAGATTTTGCAAATTTATACGATGAGAAAATAGTCAATACAAACTCTAAAATTATTTATTCTTTAAGGTATATTAGATGGAGCATGTATTGGAAAAGTATTGTTATGACAGCGTTTATTGAAAAGTATAAATATATAGATGAACTATTAATTGAATTAAGAAGGTTTTATTATTTATACTGGATTGCAGGAAAAACGCTATCTCAAATAAAACAGAGTTCATTTAATGTAATAAAAGCAATAAAAGAAAATAAGCATATTAATTATATAAAGAAAATATTTGAAAATAAAATAGAAAAGGATAAAATAATTGCTTTAGTAAAAGAAAATATAAGGTCTAGAGAAATTGATGAAGAAATTTGGATAAAACCATTACTTATATTGATTGAATATGAGATGACAGATAATTCCGTTCCACATTTTATAAAGCTTGAAAAAGAAATACAATTAGAGCATATTTTACCTAAAAGATATGATCAATATAGAGAGTGGGATTATATTAGTGATAAAATTGCTGGAACCTGGTTGAGAAGTATTGCAAATTTAACACTATTAAGTGGAAAGAAGAATGTAGAAGCTGCTAATAGTCCTTTCAATGTCAAAATGGAGACATACTCTTCTGGAAAAGAAAAAAATACAACAGCTTTCAGAATTTCACAACATATACTGGATGACTATAATAACAACAAATTTAAAAGACAATGGAATGAAAATGCTTTAAAGGATAGATGGCAATGGATTATTAATCAATTTGAAAAGATTTTAAATATAGACTGTGATGATTTAAAAAAGGAAGGAAAGCCTCTTTAAATATAAGATTAAAGAATACTTTTAAATATATATTTAAGAAGTATAGAAAAATTCTATAAATTATCAGGATTTAAAATAGTCTTCTATGGTAAAATGTAAATACTATAGAAGACTATTTTTATAAATAATTTAAAAAATTTAAAATTTTATATTATATTTTAAAAACATAATAGCTATTCAATTAAGAAAAAAGGAGGGATAATTTTTGATAAAATTAAAAAATATATCAAAGGAATTTAATGGAGAACAAGTTTTAAAAAACATTAATTTAGAAATAAAAAAAGGAGAGTTTTTTGTTTTAGCAGGGACATCTGGAAGTGGAAAAACCACTCTTTTAAAAATGATAAATTATTTATTAAGTCCTACAAAAGGAAGCATAGAGATAGATAAAAAAGATATTAAAGATTATCCTCTACGAGAACTAAGATTGGATATAGGTTATGTTTTACAGCAGATAGCACTTTTCCCTAATATGTCTGTTCGTGAAAATATAGAACTTATACCAGAAATGAAAAAATGGGATAAGAAAAGAAGAGCCAAAAAGGCTAGATATCTTTTGAATAAAATAGGTTTAGATTCTGATAAATATTTAGATAGGTTTCCAAGTGAATTATCTGGAGGAGAGCAGCAAAGAGTAGGAATATTGAGAGCTATCATAACGGAACCTAAAATTTTATTAATGGATGAACCTTTTAGTGCTCTTGATCCAATATCGAGAGCACAACTTCAAAATTTAATAAAAGAACTTCATAAAGAATTGAAAATAACGGTGGTTTTTGTAACTCATGATATGAAAGAAGCAATGTATTTAGGAGATAGAATATGTATTTTATCTAAAGGTGAAGTTATTCAAGTGGATAGTCCTGAAAATATAAAAAACAATCCTAAAAATCAATTTGTAAAGAATTTTTTTCAAATTGGAGAGGAGGCATAGAGAATGAATAATTTTCATGAAACTTTAATTTTGAGAAAAAGTGAATGGTTAAAAGCCATGCTTGAGCATATTCAGATATCATTATCTTCATTGCTTTTAGCAATATTGATTGCTGTTCCTCTAGCCATTATAATTACTAAAAACAAAAAAGTAAGAGAAATTATCTTACAGATAACAGGAATTTTCCAGACTATTCCTTCACTTGCAATATTAGGTTTATTAATACCTATTTTAGGTATAGGAGTAGCACCTGCTATGGTTGCTCTGGTCATTTATGCACTTTTCCCTATAATACAAAACACTATAACTGGCTTTTTAGAAATCGATTCTTCACTTCAGGAAGCAGCAGAAGCTTTTGGAATGACTAAAATGGAAAAGCTAAAAAAATTTGAACTGGCTTTAGCAATGCCTGTTATAATTTCAGGGATAAGAACAGCAGCAGTTATGGTTATTGGAACTGCTACTCTTGCTGCTCTTGTGGGTGCAGGAGGATTAGGCTCATTCATTTTATTGGGGATTGATAGAAATAACTCAGCTCTTATTTTTATAGGTGCAGCATCTTCAGCTATATTAGCTATTTTATTTAATGTTGGAATAAAATTTTTAGAAAAACAAAAAATAAAAATTGTAGTTTTATCTTTATGTTCTATAATTTTATTTTTACTTATTACTTTTGTACCAAAAATGAATGAAAATAAAAAACTTATAATTGCAGGAAAATTAGGAGTAGAACCTGAAATTATAATTAATATGTACAAAGTTTTAATCGAAAAAAATACGGATATAGAAGTTGAAATTAAGTCAAATTTTGGAAAAACAACTTTTTTATATGAAGCACTAAAAGCAGGAGAAATAGATATTTATCCAGAATATACAGGTACAATTATAACAAGCTTATTAAAAGAAAAAGAATTTACTAAGTCAAATGAAGCAAGGGAAGTATTTGAGATAGCAAGAGATAAAATTTTTAAGCAGGATAATTTAATATACTTGGAACCTATGAAGTTTCAAAATACCTATGCTTTAGCTTTAAAAAAGGAATTTTCAGAAAAAAATAAAATTTTTAATATTTCTGATTTAAAGAAAGTTGAAAAAAATTTAATAGCTGGTTTTACTTTGGAGTTTAATGATAGAGAAGATGGAAATAAAGGACTTCAAGCACTGTATAATTTAAATTTAAATATAAAAACTATGGAGCCATCTCTTAGATATCAGGCTATTAATCATGGAGAAATACAACTAATTGATGCATATTCTACTGATAGCGAAATTAAAGAAAATAATTTAATTGTTTTATTAGATGATAGAAAGTTATTTCCTCCATATCAGGTAGCAGCTCTTTTAAGAGAAAATACTTTAATTAAGTATCCAGAGCTAAAATTAATATTGGAAAAACTTGCCAATAAGGTAAGTGATAATGAAATGAGAGAATTAAATTATCAAGTTAGAGTTAATAGAAAATCAGCTTATGAAGTTGCTGAAGAATACCTACGGAAAAATGATTTATTAGATTAATTTTTATAATGAAAGGCAGGGTTAAAAATGATAAGAGTACTATTTGTCTGTCATGGAAATATATGCAGAAGTACTATGGCAGAATCTGTATTTACACATATGATAAAAAAAAGAGGCTTAGAAAATGAATTTATAATTTTTTCTGCTGGAACAAGTAGAGAAGAAATTGGAAATCCACCACATTACGGAACAGTAAAAAAGCTTAAAGAATTAAATATTCAAGTTGTTCCTCATAGAGCTACACAAATGACAAAGAAAGATCTAGAAGATTATGACTATATAATAGGAATGGATGAAGCTAATATTAGAAATATAGAAAAAATTGTGGGGACAAAAAGTGAAAAAATAAAAAAATTACTTTCTTTTTCTGGATTGAAGGATGATATAGCAGACCCTTGGTATACTGGGAATTTTGATAGAACTTATGAGGATATTGAAAAAGGTCTGAATGATTTTTTAAAAGAAATTTTAAAATAAAAAAAGTTGTTGCGAATTAAATTTTTTAAGTTTTGTTTAGCATCCTGAATATCTCAAGAGTTTGTTAAAAGCTCTTAAGATATTTAGTTATGCTAGCAGAACTCGTAAAGCAACAACCTTTTTTTGGATATGGAAGGATATTATTTTATATATTTTTCTTTTAATTCTTCAAGGAGTTCTTCATCCACTTGGATTTCTTCTTCATAGAAGCTTTTAATAACTCTATCAAAAGGAACTATCCATAAAGACATAGCTATTCCTTTTGGAAGAGCCATTCTAAAAGTTTTTAGTTTAATCAATAAATCATCAATTTTATTTTCTTTCATAGGGATGTAAAACACAGCAGAAGAACCTGGCCAAGTTTTACTTTGTTTTTGCTTAACTCTTTCATTCACAGCTCTTTTGACATCACTTTCCATAGTGTAATTATTAATATCTATCTGCTCTAAAAACTCTTCTAATCTTCTAGCTTGAGAATCATTTATATGAAGTATAAGCATTTTATATACTTTTTCAAAATTTATTTCCATATTATATCGCCCCTTTTTTCTTAGAAAATTTCTTTAAAAAATTAGAAAAATAACTATTTAACTTTACAGTTAGGTCATCAGCTAAAGCATAAAGAATAGGAATCACTATAAGAGTTAAAAGGGCTGAAAAAGATAAACCAAAAATAACTGTTAGAGCCATACCTCTGTATATTTCAGAGCCCTCACCTATTCCTAGAGCTAATGGAATCATTCCTAAAACAGTTGTTGCAGTTGTCATAAGTATAGGTCTTAATCTTGTGGTGCAAGATTCAATAATTGCCTCTTTTCTTTTATAGCCTCTTTCTCTTAGCATTTTTATAAAATCTATAAGTACAATGGCATTATTAACAACTATACCAGCTAGCAGTATTACACCAATCATTACCATTATATCTAGAGATTGACCAAAGATTACAAGTCCCCAAATGACTCCAATAAGAGCAAGAGGAATTGAACCAATAACAATTATAGGCATAATGAAGCTTTCAAATTGAGAAGCAAGTAAGGCATAAATTAAGAAAATAGAAATACCCAGAGCAAAAGTTAGTTGTCCCATTGCTTTTATCATATTTTCCGTATCTCCACCCCAACTGTAAGTTACTGTATTTGCAGGTTTTGCTTTTTTAAATTCTTCGATAAATTTTTGTTGAATTACTCTTTGTCCAGCTCCAGCATCATTTCCAGAGATAGTAACAGAATAAATTCTATTTTTCTTTTTTATTTCAGAAGAAGCCTCAGCATTTTTAATCGTAGCTACATCAGATAATTTTATAAACTTTTTATCAGCAACTTTTATATTAATTTGTTCAAGAGCTGCTAAATTATTTCTTTTTTCTTTTGGTAATCTTATCAGAACGTCAATCTCTTCAGTACCACTTTTTATAGTTACTGTTCTAGCTCTGTCTCCTCCTAAAATATAGTAGCTAAGAGTTTGAGCAATAGTTGCGGGATTAATTCCATAAGATTTTACTTTTTCTCTATCAACCTCGATTCTAAGTTCTGTTGAACCAGATGATAAAGTTGATGTAAGTTCCATTATTCCATTATATTTTTGCATATTTTCTAAGACTTGTTTTCCCAGAGTTTTAATTTCATCTAAATTTGAACCTTCTATAATAAATTCTATATCTCTAGTAGCATTACCACTTTTGAAAGAATTTGTTAGAGATATCTTCGTATCCAGAATATTTTTTGTAAGAGGTCTTATTTCATCCATTATCTCAAAAACAGATTTTTTTCTGTTATTTTTTTTGCCTATATCAATATTTAGAGATACGCTATTAGGCTGAACAATTGTGGAATAACTTTCAACACTTTCATGTTTAGCTACAAGATTTTCCATTTCTTTTGCGATTCTATTAGCTTTTTCAATATCAGTTCCCTTTTGTAACTCAGCCATTATTGAAAATTGACCTGTATCTTGTTTTGGGAAAAATTGAAATTTTATAAATCTAGGACCTACTAAAAGTGTAAAAAGAAAAATTCCTATTGCTATAGCTACAGTTTTTAATCTATTTATAACTGCCCAACTTATAATAGATAGATATCTTTTCTTGACTTTTCCAAAAATTCTTCCTTCCTTTGTACTTATTGAATTGGAAGTTAAAAATTTACTAGCTAACATAGGTATAAGTGTAATTGCAACTATAAGGGCAGCAATATTAGAAAATATAATTGCAAAAGACATATCTCTAAATATTTCTCTTGATATACCAGGAATAAATAAAATGGGTATAAAAACAACCATAGTTGTAAGTGATGAAGCTATAATAGAAAGAGTAACTTCATTCGTACCATTTTCAGCGGCCTCTAAAGTAGGAGAATTAAGCTCAGTTAAATGCCTAAATATATTATCAACAACAACAACTGAGTTGTCCGTAAGCATACCAACACCTATTGAAAGCCCCATAAGAGATATAAGATTAAGAGTAGTTCCTGCCATAGATAGAAATGCAAAGGTAAATATTACTGCAACTGGAAGAGAAGCAGAGATTAATAAGGTACTTTTAAAACTTTTTAAAAATATAAATAATACTATAGAAGCTAATATTAGACCTTGAATTGCAGAACTAGTAACATTTGAAATTGAGTTGTTAATATCTATTGAAGTATCTAAAACAATTTTCTTTTGAGTCCCAACTGGCATCATAGCTTCTAATTTTTCAATAGTTTTAAAAACAGAATTATTTAATTCGACAGTACTTCCATCGCTTGATTTAGAAATCATAACTGTAATTGAGTCTTCACCGTTTAAATACCCTATAGTTGATTTATCTTCATGAGTTAAAACAACATCAGCTACATCTCTTAATCTCAAAGTATTTCCATTGGCATTTATTACCATATTTTTAAAATCATCAATGGTTCTCATTTCGCCCATAAATCTCAATATCATATCCTTTGTACCATCAGATAATTTACCAACAGGTATAGTTGGAGTAGAGGCAGATATCAGAGAATACAGTTCCATAGGAGTCATATTGTACGCCATTAATTTATCAGAATCAACTTGAATTTGAACTTGCTTAGTAGGATTACCAAATATACTTACTTCTCCTACTCCTTCTAAGCTTTCAAGTTGAGGTTTTAAATATTGATCTATAAAACTTGCCAGAGTAGATTTATTAGGAGCAGTAAAAGCAACTATAGCAGTTAAGTTCCCAGAACCAACCTCAATTTTCTTTACAATTGGAGAGTTGGAATCATTTGGTAAGCTATTAGCTATTTTAGAAACCTCTCTTTGTATTTCATTAACTTTTTCATTGGAATTAACTCCAAAATTAAATTTTACAACAATAGTAGATCTTCCATAAGAAGATGTAGAGCTTATGGTATCTATACCCTCAACATTAGGTAGAGCTTCCTCAATTTTTTTAGTAATTTGATTTTCAACATCTTCAGCAACCGCTCCCGTCCAAGCAGTAGAAACAGTAACAACAGGAACTTGCATATTTGGTAACATTTCTTTTTTCATATTAAACATAGCAAGTAAACCTATGAAAATGATAGAAACCATTACCATTGTTGTAGCAACTGGTCTACGGATAGATATTCCTGCTAATGTCATTTATTATTCACCTCATTTTTAATTTCGACTTCATCATTATCTTGTAGTCCAAAGATACCTTTCACAACAATTTTATCTCCAGCTTTTATTTCGGCTGATGAGATTTCAGTATAAGGCAAATTTGTTACTCCTGTTTTAACTTCAATTTGATGAACCTTGCCATCCGAGTACTTATAGACATAATTTAACAAATCTCTTACAAAAATTGCTTCATCTTCTATAACTAATACATTAACTTTCCCAACATTTATAACAACATTTCCATACATACCATCTTTTATATTTTTTCCATTGTTTTCTAAGGATAGTTTTATTTGAAAATTCTTTGTTACTTCATCGGCAACAGGATTTATTTCAGTAATCATAGCATCAAAATCTCTATTTAATGCTTCAACCTTAACTTTTAAAGTATCACCTTTATTAATTTTAGATATTGCTTCCGCAGATATCCCTACATAGGCCTGCATCTTATCATCGTTTAATACAGTGAAAACAGTTTCCTTTGCATTAACTTTATTTCCAACTTTTACAAAAAGATTTGCAACAACTCCATCAATGTCAGCACGCCTTGTCAATTTATCAAAGTCATTTTTGGCGCTTTGAAAAGTAGCTTGAGCAACTTCCAAACTTCCTCTTGCATTTATAAAAGAACTTTCATACTGTGAAAATTCTAAAAATGATATAAGTTGCTTATCATAAAGTACCTTAAATTTCTCATAATTAGCTCTAGCTATGTCATAGCCAGCTTTTGCAGACTGATAATTTGCATTGGCTTGTAAATATGTTGCCTTTGTAGCTGGATCAGAAAATTCAACAACTAGTTCCCCTTTTTTCACCTTATCGCCATTATTTTTATAGATTTTTTCAACAGTTCCACCTTTTTCAGTAGAATGATTTATTTTATCTTGGGGTTCTAAAGTTAAACTTGATTCAAAAAGTTTTGACATTTCTTTTTCTTTTACCTCTCCAAGACTGACAAGTTTTATAATTTTATTTTCTTTAATATTATTATCTTTTTCCTCTTTTTTTCCACAGCCAACTAAAAATAAGCTTGTGCTCAAAATAAAAATTAAAATATTTTTCATTTTTCCTCCCTTGTTTAGCGAAAGCTTTAACTATTTTTTATAACTTAAATGTAAATAAGTTTTTATTAAATAATAAGTGATCTATACTTTTCAAACGCCAAATAGTAGTCCATTAAAGTTTTATTGTAATCTATATTGGCATTTCTATATTTATTTTCAGTATCAAGATAATCTATGGTTGATATAAGTCCCGCATCATATCTTTCTTGATCCATTTCAAAGTTCAGCTTTGCTACTTCCAAAGCTTTACTTTTAGATTCTCTTAATTTTTCAAGTCTAAGTAAGTCAAAATATGCACTTTTCACAGAAATCTCTATATTTTCTTTTGTAGAGATTTCTTTTAATTTCTGCTGTTCTTTTTCAAGTTTCGCTATTCTATAATCATCAATATCAGAACCAAAAGAAAAAATATTCCAAGTAACTTGTATTCCTCCCATCCACTTTGCATCTCTGTGTGAATTTTCAAATTTGGTTCTTTCAGTTGTTCCATAGGTTGCAAAAGCACTTATTTTAGGAAGAATATTTCCAGCTGCAGCAATACTTTGAGCTTCAGAAATATTAAACTGTTCTTCAGATATTTTTGCAGCTAGACTTTCATTTATAGCTTGTTCCAAATCTTTATCTATGTCAATACTTTTGGATAAATTGCTAGGAACATCAAAGTCAACAACTTTTATAAATTCATCTTTATTTAACCCCGTCTTTATTCTTAATTGTTCTCTATATGTATCGATTTGGCTTTTTATTGCAATTATATTTGATTCAATTTCTAGAAGTGAGTATTCCGTTTGAGATATATCACTTTTTTTAATTAATCTAAGCTCTAGTTGAATTTTTTGTTTATTATATCTTTTTTGTAGAATTTCCTTAGAGTTCTCAAGAGCTACCAGATCTTTTTCGGCATTTAAAAGGCTGAAATAAGCGGATATAGTTTCTATTCTCATTTGAATTTTTGAAATTAAAAAAGAATAATTTGCTATATTTTCATAAGCCTTAGCTCCTTTTATTCCTGCAAGAATAGTTCCACCTGCAAATAATGGCTGGGATATTGTAATGTTTTGTGTGTAGCCACCTCTTCCTTTTTCTCTATTTTTATCATTTATAGCAATTTCTCTATCGTAATTACTACGAGAATATTTTCCATTATATGTAACCTTAGGTAGGGCAACTTTAAAAGCCTTTTGTAGATTTATCTTAGAAATTTCTAAATTTTTTTCAGAAATTTTAATATCTTTACTATTTATAAGACTTAGTTCAATAGCCTCTTCAAGAGTAAGATCACGAGCAAATATTAAACCATTCAATAATATAAAGATTATGAATATTTTTTTCATAGTAGTTCTCCTTATTTTTTAAAATTAAATCTATACCAACATTTTTTTAATATTTTTTAATACAAATTCTCTTTTTTCTTCCATTTCATTTGAAATAAGTAGTTTTTTCACTTCTTCTAAATTTTTAATTTTAAAAACTCCTTCATCTATTTCAAAAATATCATCAATTAGAAAATTAGTTCTTATACCTTCTATCATTTTAGAGTAAGTTAAAATTTCACTTTTTGAAAAGTTAGTATATTTTTTTAAATTTTCCTTAATATTATCTCTGTGAACATTTGGAAGATTATAAATTTTTTTCAGATTTTCACTGCTTAAAATTTCAAGATTTCTGAATAAGTTTGCTAAAATAAGTTCTAGTTCAAGTTCTTCATCATTTAATTTTAATCTATATTTAATATATTTATCTAGAAATTCATCTAAGCTTTTAGAGGACTCTGAACAATCCTTTAATATATTTTTTAATAGATTTTTATATTCGGCTATGACTATAGAAAGTATTTCATCTTTGGATGAAAAATATGTATAAAAACTTCCTTTCGAAATATTACACTGTGCAGTTAATGAATTAATAGAAACCTTACTGTAACCATTTACAAGAATACTTTGTTTAAATGTATTTAAGATTAATTCTTTTTTATTTTCTTTGTCCATTTTATTTTCTTTAATCATAGTCATCTCCTTTTCAAAATTGACCATATGGTCATTGACCGAGTGGTCATTAAAAATATTATAGTATTTTTTTCTTATTATGTCAAATTTTATATTTTATAAGAAAATTTTTTCTTTTTCTTATTAGAGTTTATAAATTAAAATTCCTTGATAAAAAAATAGTAAAATGATAAAATTAAATAATATTATTTTATAATTTTATTAGGGGGATTTTATGAATTACAGAATAGAAACATTGATTTCAAGAGCAGAAGTTGAGAGAAGAATAAAAGAACTGGCAAAAGAAATTGAAAAAGAATATGAAAAAAAAGACTTAATTTGTATAGGACTTCTAAAAGGTTCAGTAGTATTTTTAAGTGACTTAATAAAAGAAATTAATTTGCCTCTTCAAATAGACTTTATGAATGTTTCTAGTTATGGAAATGAGACTACAACAAGTGGAAATGTAAAGGTGTTAAAAGATACAGATATAGATGTAAGTGGGAAAGATGTGTTAATCATTGAAGATATAATAGATACAGGAATTACTTTAGAATATGTGCAAGCTATGTTTAAAGCAAAGGGAGTATCCAGTGTTAAAGTATGTGCATTATTGAGTAAACCAGAAAGAAGAAGAGTTGAAGTCTTTGTTGACTATATAGGTTTTGAAATCCCAGATAAGTTTGTAGTAGGTTATGGACTTGATTATGCACAAAAGTATAGAAATTTACCATATATTGGTGCTGTAATTTTTGAAGAAAATTAATATTGAGTAGAGTTGATTTTATGTCATTTTATCATAAAAAAAAATATGGACAGAATTTTTTAAATAATGAACTTGAGATTTTAAATAAAATAATTGAAGTTTCTGAAGTTGGAAATGAAGATAGTATACTAGAGATAGGACCTGGTCAGGGTGCATTGAGTTCTATGCTTGTAGATAGAGTAAAAAATTTAATCTGTGTTGAAATAGACAGAGATTTAGAAAAACCGTTGCAAAAAAAATTTTCAAATAAGAAGAATTTTAAGTTGATAATGGCTGATATTCTCGAATTAGATTTAAGAGAATATTTAACAAAAAATACAAAAGTTGTAGCTAATATACCTTATTATATAACTTCACCGATTATAAATAAAATTATAGAGCATAGAGATTTAATAGATGAAGCATATTTAATGGTTCAAAAAGAAGTAGGAGAAAGAATTTGTGCCAAAAAGGGTAGAGAGAGATCGATTCTTACTTTAGCTGTAGAATACTATGGTGAGGCTAGCTATCTATTTACAATACCAAGAAGGCACTTTAAACCAATTCCCAATGTTGATTCAGCGTTTATAAAAATAAAATTAGATAGGGAAAACAAATATAAAAAAATAATGAATGAAGCAGTTTTTTTTAAATATATAAAAGCAGCTTTTTCAAATAAAAGAAAAAATATAGTAAATAATCTTTCAACTTTAGGTTTCAAAAAAGACTTTATAAAAGAGGTCTTAAAGGGGCTCAATATACCAGAAAGCGAAAGAGCTGAAAATATAGGAATAGATGATTTTATAGAGTTAATTAAAGCTTTTGAGATTAAAAAAAATTAATAAGGAAGGTTCTATGAACAAGAGTTATGAATTTATAATAGAAAGTAGACGGGAAGATATAGATTTTATAAATAAAATTGTAGAAGCTTATGAAGGAGCAGGGGTAGTAAGAACTTTAGATCCCTTAAAAGGAATAATAAGCGTTATATCTACATATGATTTTAAAGATTTTATGAGAGATATATTGATTGATTTAGGCAAAAAATGGGTTAAGCTAGAAATTATAGAAGAAGGAATTTGGAAAGGAAAATTATAGAGAGGGGTATTATGGAAAGATTAGAAAGTTTAATAGAATTTATTGTTAAGGAATTAGTTGATACAAAGGATAAAGTTAATATAACTTATGAAATTTTAGATTCAAATGTAACATTTAAAGTTTCAGTTGCTAAGGGAGAAATGGGAAAAATCATAGGTAAAAATGGGCTTACTGCTGGTGCAATAAGAGGAGTTATGCAAGCAGCAGGAGTAAAAGATAAATTAAATGTAAATGTTGAATTTATAGATTAGGGTGAAAAAATGGAGCTTTTAGTTGCTGGTAAAATTTTAGGAACCCATCACTTAAAAGGTGAAGTAAAAGTTTTGTCCAATATAGATAATATAAGTCTTCTTGAAGGGAATAAAATAATTTTGGAACTAGAAAATTCTCAAAAAAAATTATTTACTATAAAGAAAATTGAGCCTTTTGTTGCAAACAAATGGATTTTTTCATTTGAAGAAGTGAAAAATAAAAAAGATGCTACAGAATTAAGAAATGCACTTATTAAGGTTAGAAGAGATTTAGTTGGAATGACAGAAGATGAATATCTTATGAGTGATTTGATAGGATTGAAAGTCTATGACGTAAAAAACAATGAGTATTTGGGAGAAGTAACAGAAATCTTTGAAACAGCTGCTCATGATATTTATGTAATAGATACGGAAGATTATGAAATTATGATACCTGATGTGGAAGTTTTTATAAAAAAAATTGACTACCAAAACAGAAAAATGGAAGTTGATTTAATTGAAGGTATGAAAGAAATGAAGAAATAAGGAGATAGCTATTGCAGATATATTAACTTATAAGATGTAATAGGCTTGGTATAAGTTGTGATATGAAAATAAATATTTTAACATTGTTTCCTAAAATGTTTGAAGGTTTTATAACTGAGAGCATAATAGCAAGGGCAATTAAAGCAAAACTAGTAGAAATAAATATAATAGATATAAGAAATTTTTGCTTGGATAAACATAAACAAGCAGATGATATTCCCTTTGGAGGAGGCTCAGGTATGGTTATAAAAATTGAGCCAATATTTAGAGCTCTGGAAACTGTTGGAGGTAAAGTGATATACACTTCACCTCAAGGCAGAAAGTTAAATCAGGAGCTGGTAAAAGAGTTGCTTTTGAATGAAGAGTTGACTATAATAGCTGGACATTATGAAGGTATAGATGAAAGAGTTATAGAAAATAAAGTTGATATGGAAATTTCTATTGGAGATTTTGTTTTAACAGGTGGAGAATTGGCGGCAATGGTTATATCAGATGCTATTATTAGACTTGTACCTAATGTTATAAAAAAGGAGTCATATGAAAATGATTCATTTTTTAATAGCTTACTGGATTATCCACACTATACGAGACCAGCTGAATATAGAGGACTTAAGGTTCCAGAAATTTTATTGTCTGGTCATCATAAAAAAATTAATGAATGGAGATTAAAAGAAAGTTTGAAAAGAACATATCTTCGGAGAAAAGATTTACTAGAAAAGAGAGAGTTTACAAAATTAGAAAAAAGACTATTAGAAGAAATAAAAATAGAGTTATTAAAAGGAAAAGAAAATGAGAAATAAAATATATTTGAGCTTGGTGCATTACCCAGTTTATAATAGAAACAGAGATGTAGTTTGTACTTCAGTTACAAATTTTGATATACATGATATTTCTAGGACTTGTGGAACCTATGAACTGAAAGGTTATAGGCTTGTAGTTCCAGTAGATGCACAAAAGAAATTGACAGAGAGAATAATAGGATATTGGCAAGATGGAACGGGAGGTCAGTATAACAAAGATAGAGAGAAGGCTTTTGGAAGTACTGGGGTTGTAGAAAGTATAGAAAGTGTAATAAAAGAAATTGAAATACTTGAAGGGCAGAAGCCACTTATTATAACTACATCTGCAAGACTATTTTCAAACAGTATAACTTATGAAGGATTAAGAAAAAATATTTATGAAGACGACAGACCTTACCTTTTACTGTTTGGAACAGGTTGGGGATTAACAGATGAAATAATGGAGATGTCAGATTATATATTAGAACCAATTAGGGCTAAGTCTAAGTATAATCATTTGTCAGTTAGGGCAGCAGTAGCAATAATTCTAGATAGACTATTTGGAGAAAATTAATTTTCTTGGAGAAAATAATGGAAAATAAACAGATACAAATAAAACCAAACTCAAATGTTTTTTCTAATATGGGAGTTAATAATTTAAAAATAAAAAATATTACTTTAAATACTAGAAATAAAAAAATTATTTTTGATTGTGCTATATCATCTTTAAATTGTATAGATGAGATAGATAAAATTTATAAAAATATATCAGAAAAATTTGGAAGAGAATTAGAAGTTGGTTTTGAAACAGAAAATCAATATAATTTTTCAGAAGAAGATTTAAAGGAAATTGTAAAGAGGGCCGTAGAGAGATTAAAAAAGAAAAACTCTACTTCTAGGTCCTTTTTGTGTTTTTATAAAATTCATATAAAGGATAAAAAAATTATTCTGGAATTGAATGATGAGAATGCTGTATTTATTTTAGAAGAAATGAAAATAAATATAAAACTTGAAGCACTATTATTTGAATATGGTATAAAAGATAGAACTATTCATTTTTTAAGCGGAGATTTTTCAAAAGATATAAAAGATTTTGATGAAAGAATAGAAAAAATAATAAAAAAAGCAGAACAGGAAAATCAAAATAAAAGAGAGGAATTTGCTAAAAATAATATAAATTCACAAGAAAATGATTCTAATATTAATGGAAATTCCTTTAATGGGAATGGATTTAAGCCTTCATTTAAAAAGGAACCAAAAACAAAAGAAATAAAAGGAGAAGTTATTAAAATAAAAGATTTTTATTCACTCTATGAAGGCGAAAACTGTATAGTAGAGGGAGAAATATTTTTAGTTGAAGACAGACCGATAAAGAATGGGAGAGTTATAAGAACATTTATGTTGAATGATAAAACAAGTTCACTAACTGCAAAAATGTTTTTAGATTCTGCTGATGAACTTTCCATAAGTGAAGGGAAATATGTAAAATTAAGTGGAAAAGTACAGGTAGATATTTACTCAAATAATGAAAAAGTATTTATGGCAAACTCTATAAATTTTTTAGAACGGGAAAATACAAAGAAAATAGACTTAGCAGATGAAAAAAGAGTGGAATTGCATACTCATACTAAAATGAGTGAAATGGTAGGGGTTGTAGATGTAGAGGATTTGATAAAAAGAGCAAAAGATTATGGTCATTCCCATATTGCAATAACAGATTATTCAGTTGTTCATTCTTTTCCAAGTGCCTATAAAACAATTAAAGCAATGTCAAAATCTGTTAAAAGTGAAGAAGAAAAATTAAAAGTTATTTTTGGTTGTGAAATGTATATGGTTGATGATGAAGCAGAAATGGTTTCGCATGCCAAAGATATAGACATAGACAAAGAAGAGTTTATTGTTTTTGATATAGAAACACTAGGTTTAAATGCTCATAAAAACGAAATTATAGAAATTGGAGCTGTAAGAATAAAATCTGGAAGAATAGCCGAGAGATTTGGACAATTAATCGATCCAGAGAAAAAGGTTCCAGCTCATATTACAAACATTACTAAAATTACTGATGAGATGTTAAAGGGTATGCCAAAGATAGATAAGGTCATAAAGGATTTTGTAGAATTTATTGGAGATTCAACACTTGTTGCACATAATGCTCCCTTTGACATAGGATTTATAAAGAGAGATATAAAAAAATATCTAGGAAAGAAATTAGAAAACCCAGTTATAGATACATTACAAATGGCAAGAGATTTATATCCTGAACAAAAGAAATATGGCTTATCTGATATGAATAGATTTCTAGGTCTTTCTTTGGAGAACCACCATAGAGCAGTGGACGATGCTCAAGCCACAGCAAATATGTTTTTAATTTTTTTAGATAAATACAAAGAG
Organism: Fusobacterium sp.; assembly: GCF_030528405.1. Taxonomy (GTDB): domain Bacteria; phylum Fusobacteriota; class Fusobacteriia; order Fusobacteriales; family Fusobacteriaceae; genus Fusobacterium. The sequence goes on along the minus strand of NZ_JAUMYY010000005.1, from coordinate 40,162 downwards.
AAAAAAATTACAAGATTGAATGATATAAATGGAGCCTTTGATTTAAATTTAAAAAAGCAATCTCTAAGAAATGTTATGATTCTAGTCAAAAATCAAGAGGGTTTAAAAAATCTGTATAGATTAATATCAGAAGCTCACATAAATTACTTTGGTGGAAGAAAAGCTAGAATTCCAAAATCATATCTTTCAAAATATAGAGAAGGTCTTATAATTGGTTCTTCACTTAGTGGACATTTTATGAACAGTGGAGAACTTTTGGAATTATATCTAAGAAACGACTTAGAGAAACTAGAAAAACAAATAGATTTTTATGACTATGTGGAGCTTCTTCCTAAATCTACATACAATGAACTTTTGGAAGTAGACTCAACTGGTGCAATTGACTCATTTGAAGCTGTAGAAGAGATGAATAAATATTTTTATGAATTGGCAACTAAAAAAAATAAAATAGTTACAGCTAGTTCAAATGTTCATTATCTTGATGAAAAAGATGAGCTTCTGAGAGCTATATTATTATACGGAAGTGGGACTGTCTATAATCCAAAACAGTATAAGGTAAATAATGGATTTTATTTCAGAACTACAGAAGAAATGTTAGATGAATTTTCATATATGGGTGAAGAGATTGCAAAGGAAATAGTTGTTAAAAATACAAAATTTATAGCCTCAATGATAGAGGAAGTGCAGCCAATACCAGATGGATTTTTTCCACCAAAGATGGAGAATGCAGAAGAAATAGTAAGAGAGATGACATATCAGAGAGCATATAAGATTTATGGTGATCCTCTTCCTAAAATAGTGGCAGAAAGATTAGAGAGAGAATTAAATGCAATAATAGGAAATGGATTTTCAGTACTTTATTTATCAGCACAAAAATTAGTAAAAAAATCTTTAGACAGTGGTTATTTAGTTGGTTCGCGTGGTTCAGTAGGTTCATCTTTAGTAGCCTTTATGATGGGAATAACAGAGGTTAATGCCCTATATCCACATTATATTTGTGATAATCCTGAATGTAAGCACTCTGAATTTATAGAAAGAGAAGGAGTAGGGATAGACTTACAAGATAAAATTTGTCCTAAGTGTGGTCAGCCGTATAGGAAAGATGGTTATTCAATTCCTTTTGAAGTATTTATGGGTTTTGAGGGAGATAAGGTTCCTGATATAGATTTAAATTTTTCAGGAGAATATCAGTCTGAAATTCATAGATACTGTGAAGAAATGTTTGGTAAAGAAAATGTTTTCAAAGCAGGAACTATATCAACTTTAGCAGATAAAAATGCAGAAGCCTATGTAAGAAAATATTTTGAAGATAATAATTTACCTATTATAAAAGCTGAAACAACAAGGCTTGGAAAACTTTGCCAAGGAGCAAAAAAAACGACAGGTCAGCATCCAGGTGGAATGATAGTTCTACCTAGTGACAGATCTATATATGAATTTTGTCCAGTGCAAAGACCAGCAAATGATGAAAATAGCTCATCTACGACAACACATTATGATTATCATGTAATGGATGAACAGCTTGTGAAACTTGATATACTAGGTCATGATGATCCAACGACAATAAAATTATTACAAGAATATACAAACATTGAAATAAAAGATATTCCACTTGCAGATAAAGAAACTTTAAAGATTTTCTCATCAACGGAATCTTTGGGAGTAAGTAAAGAGGATATAGGATCTGAAATAGGAACCTATGGAATACCAGAATTTGGAACAGACTTTGTAAGACAGATGTTAATAGACACAAAGCCTACAACTTTTGCAGAGCTTGTAAGAATATCAGGGCTATCTCATGGTACGGATGTATGGTTAAATAATGCACAAGAATTTGTAAAAGATGGGAAAGCAACACTATCAGAAATTATAACTGTGAGAGATGATATTATGAACTATCTCATAGATCAAGGTATAGAAAAGGGGACAGCTTTTAAAATAATGGAATTTGTAAGAAAAGGTAGACCTTCAAGAGAGCCTGAAGGCTGGGCAAAGTACTCTGATATGATGAAAGAAAAAGGAGTAAAAGATTGGTATATTGAATCTTGCAGAAGAATAAAGTATATGTTCCCTAAGGGGCATGCTGTAGCCTACGTAATGATGGCAATGAGGATAGCATATTTTAAAGTTCATCATCCTTTAGCATTTTATGCAGCATTTTTATCTAGAAAAGCTGAAGATTTTGATATGGAAACTATGAGCAGAGGAATACTAGCTAAGGAAAGATTAAATGAATTATCTAAAGAACCTAAGCTAGATCCTAAGAAGAAAAATGAAAAAGCTATATGTGAAATAATAGTTGAAATGGAAGCAAGAAATATAGAACTTTTACCTGTTGATATATATAAGTCAAGTGGAAAAAAATTCATAATAGAAGATGAAAAAATAAGAATACCACTTGTAGGAATAAGTGGTTTAGGTGGAGCAGTGGTTGAGAATATAGAAAAAGAGAGAGAAATAGCAAAATTTATTTCAATTGAAGATCTTAAAAGAAGAACTAAACTAAATCAAACAGTAGCTGAAAAATTAAAACAAGTAGGTGCTATTTCTGATTTAAGTGAAACAAATCAAATATCTTTATTTTAAAGGAGAAAGAGAAAATGAAGAAAGCAATACTAATTCTGATGATTATCATATCAAATTATGTCTTTTCATATAACTTTCCTATAAGTGACCCTTACTCGGCAACAATAATAGGAAGTTCTACAATAATGACACCCAATGTTAGTGAAGAAGTCCCAACAAAAGTGTATAGTGTAAAAATAAAGAAAAAAGTTCCAGAGATATTTTGGTATGCAGAAAATTTTGAGTTTTCTTTGACAGCACAGAAGAAAGAAGCACCTCTGATATTTGTATTGGCAGGAACAGGCTCTGATTATAAATCCGTGAGGATGAAATACTTTGAAAGAATTTTATACGATGCAGGCTTTAGTGTGATATCAATTAGTTCACCAATGAGTGCACAGTTTTTAATTTCAGCTTCAAAATATTCTGTACCTGGTCTTTTATTACAAGACAATAGTGACACCTATAAAGCCATGAAGTTAGCATATGAAAGAATAAAAGATAAAGTAAAAGTAACAGATTTTTACGTTATGGGTTATAGTTTAGGTGGAACAAATTCAGCAGTAATATCATATATAGATGAAAGTGAAAAATATTTTAATTTTAAAAGAGTATTTCTTATAAACCCAGCAGTTGAACTTTATAGTTCTGCAAAAAAATTAGATAGTTATCTAGATGAATTTACAAGAGGAGATACTTCAAAAATTGAATATTTAATAGAAAATGTTTTAAATAGAATGAAGAACAATATGAAAAATGAGTATACAAATATAGATTCAGAAACTATATTTAGCTTAATAAGTGGAGATTTTTTAACAGAGGCAGAAAAGAAAGCTTTTATAGGTTTGGCTTTTAGAATAACTTCAGTGGACTTAAATTTTATTTCTGATGTAATTACTAAAAGTAATGTTTATACTAAAGAAGGAGAAAAATTAAATAAGTATACAAGTTTGTTTGAAAATTTTAAGAGGATAGACTTTGCTAGTTTTGAAGACTATGTTGATAAGGTAGGCTTTCCATATTATAAAAAACAGAATGAAAATTTTACCATGGAAGACTTAAATAAAGAGGCAAGTTTAAAAATTATTGATGAATATATAAGAAATTCTGATAAAATTTTTACCGTTACCAATGAAGATGAGCTTATTCTATCCAAAGAAGATTTAAGATATTTAAAAGATGTTTTTAAAGATAAAATAAAAGTTTATCCTACAGGGGGACATTGTGGTAATATGTTCTACTATGAAAATGTTTCGTTAATGATAAATTTTTTAAAAAATGGGGTGTTAGATGATGAAAAATAAGATAAAGATATTTATATTATTTTTAATATTGATATTTACTTCATGTACAAATACAAAGGAAATTAAAAGAGAACCTCATTTAGTAAACTCTACAAATATTGAAAAAAATTATAGTGAAGAAAATGAAAGTAATTTGGATAAATATTTCGGTTCCAATGAAGATCCTTGGGAAGGTTTTAATAGAAGAATGTATTATTTTAACCACCAAGTTGATAAGTATGCTTTACTTCCTATTGTGAGAACTTATAAATTTATTACACCAGTATTTATACAAAATAGAGTAACTAATTTTTTTAGAAATATAAAGGGAATTAATACAACTGCTAATTCATTAGCTCAGCTAAAAGGTAGGAAAGCAATGAGAGCTGTGGCAAGATTCGCCATTAACACTGTTTTTGGATTGGGAGGAATGTTTGATGTAGCATCAAAAATGGGTATGCCTAAGCCTTATGAGGATTTCGGTTTAACCCTTGCACATTACGGGGTGCCTCGAGGTCCTTATTTAATACTGCCTTTACTGGGTCCTTCTTATCTTAGAGATGCCTTTGGTTTAGGAGTGGAAACAATGACAACGAGAGCGGCTGATCCATATAGACATATGGAATTATTTAAAATAAACAGTATTCCTGTTACAGTTCTTAGTGGTATTGATAGGAGAAAAAATGTTAAGTTTCAATATTATGGCACAAGTTCTCCATTTGAATATGAGTATATAAGATTTTTATGGAGTAGGTATAGGAAGTTGCAGGAAGAAACGGGGGTACAATTTTTCTAGAGGATTTTTGATTCATCTAATTAGAATGAAATTTAATTAAATAAAATAAGAGGAGGAAAATTATGGATTTAAAAGAGAAAGTTTTAGAATACAAAGAGGAAGTGGTAAAAGAAATTCAAAATGCAATTAGAGTAAAAAGTGTAAAAGAAGCTCCTTTACCTGGAATGCCATTTGGAGAAGGTCCAGCAAAGGCTTTAGACCATTTTATGGAGTTAGCTAAAAAATTGGGATTTAAAGCAGAAAAATTTGATAATTATGCTATGCATATTGATATGGGTGAAGGAGAGGAAACTTTAGGAATACTTGCACATGTGGATGTTGTTCCAGAAGGTGATAATTGGGAGCATCCACCTTATGGAGGTATAATAGAAGATGGAAAAATCTTTGGAAGAGGAACTTTAGATGACAAAGGTCCAGCTATAATATCTTTATATGCTATGAAAGCTATAGCTGATGCAGGCATAAAATTAAATAAGAAAGTAAGAATGATATTGGGAGCAGATGAAGAAAGTGGAAGTGCTTGTCTTAAATATTATTTTGGAGAATTAAAAATGCCTTATCCTGATTTAGCATTTACTCCAGATTCTAGCTTCCCTGTTACTTATGCAGAAAAAGGTTCCATAAGAGTAAAAATAAAAAAGCAATTTGAAACACTAGATGCTATAAAAATAAATGGAGGAAATGCCTTCAACTCTGTTCCAAATGAAGCCTTAGGAGAGATTCCTGTGTCTTTACTTGAGAATGTAAAAAATATGAAAAAAGTTGAGTTTTTAAAAGAAAAAGAAATCTATAAAATAAAATCAGCAGGTATACCAGCACATGGTGCAAAACCGCATTTAGGTTATAATGCTGTTTCAGCTTTATTTGAAGTTTTAAAAGAAATGGAAATAAAAAATGAAGAATTAAAAGGAATAGTAAATTTTTATGATAAATTTATAAAAATGGAGACTGATGGAGAATCATTTGGAGTAAAATGTGATGATGGAGAAACAGGAGCTCTAACTTTAAACTTAGGAAAGATGACTTTAGAGAACAATCAAATGGAAATATGGATAGATATGAGAGTTCCAGTAAAAATAAAAAATGATAATATTATTTCTCAAATAAAAAAAGTTGTAGAAGATTATGGTTATGAATTTGCTCTTCATTCAAATACACAGCCTCTATATGTTGATAGAGAAAGTTTCCTAGTTTCTACACTTATGAATATTTATCAAGAAATAACAGGAGATAAGGAATCAAAACCTAAAGCAATAGGTGGAGGTACATATGCAAAATATGCAAAAAATGCAGTTGCCTTTGGAGCATTACTTCCATCACAAGAAGATAGAATGCATCAAAGAGATGAATATTTAGAAATTTCTAAAATAGATATATTATTAAAAATATATGTAGAGGCTATATATAGATTAGCAAAATAGATTGGGGACTTATATAAATGTGGAAAAAATTAACATTAGAATCTAAAGATTCTATTGATGAATATACTAAGGGGATATTTGAAATATCAGATAATACCTTTACAAATTTATTTTTATGGAGTTTCGGAGAGGATACCGAATATAGTATAGAAGATGATATATTACTTATAAAATCAATTTATAATGGACAAATATACTATCATATGCCCATATTAAAGCCTGACAAATATGAAGATGATAAAGCTTTTCAAAAAATGATAGAAATAATAAAAAGATTTATTGAGGAAAAAGCACCTATTTTATATTTTACAGAATATTGGGTAGAAAGATTAAAAGATCATTTTGAATTTGTAGAGGCAAGGTATCTTGAAGATTATATTTATTCTGTTGAAAAATTAGCAAACTTATCTGGTCGTAACCTAGCTAAGAAAAAAAATAGAGTTGCTAATTTTAAAAAAACTTACAATTATAGTTATGAAAAGATAACAGAAAATAATATAGCAGAAGTTATAGATTTTCAAAAAATGTGGGCGAAAGTAAATATTGATAAAGATCAAGAAGTTTTAATAAGTGAAACAATGGGAATAATTGAAGTTTTAAAAAATTTCAAATATCTTGATGTAGTTGGAGGACTATTAAGAGTTGATGGAGAAATTGTTGCTTATTCATTAGGTGAGGAGCTTAACTCAAAAACATTTGTTGTCCATGTGGAGAAAGCTCTAATAGAATATGTGGGAAGTTATCAGGCTATAAATATGATGTTTTTACAGGCAGAAGCTTTAAAATATGAATTAGTGAATAGAGAAGATGATTTTGGAGATGAGGGATTAAGAGAAGCAAAGATGTCTTATAGGCCTATAAAACTACTTAAAAAATTTAATATTGAATAGCAGGGGGATGGATGTATTTAAAAATAGTATTTGAACTTATTGGCGGACTGGGAATGTTTCTGTATGGAATGGAAAATATGTCAGGAAGTATGCAAAAAATAGCGGGTCCAAAATTAAAGAAAATATTATCATCACTTACAAATAACAGAATAATAGGAATATTTGTTGGAGTTTTAATGACGGGCTTAGTACAGTCCTCGTCTGTAATAACAGTAATGGCAGTTGGTTTTACAAATGCATCTTTATTGACATTAAAACAAGCTTTAGGAATTATACTAGGAGCTAATATAGGAACTACAACAACAGGATGGCTTTTAGTATTAAATATTGGTAAATATGGTTTGCCTATGATAGGCATTTCAGCAATCTTGTATATATTTAATAAAAAAGAAGAAATAAGAATAAAACTTATGGCAATTATGGGATTTGGCTTTGTTTTCTTAGGTTTACAATTGATGAGTTCTTCCTTAAGCCCCCTAAAGGAATTAGAATTTTTCACAGATATGTTTAAACTTTTTAAAGTAAATTCTTATTCTACCCTTTTAAAGGCAAGTTTAGTAGGAGCATTGATGACAGCGATTGTACAATCTTCATCAGCTACTCTGGGAATAACAATAGCTCTTGCTTCACAGGGTTTAATTGATTATCCTACTTCTGTTGCACTGGTCTTGGGAGAGAATGTAGGAACGACTATAACAGCATTATTGGCATCTTTGGGAGCAAAGGTAAATGCTAAAAGGGCAGCTTATGCCCATACGCTTATAAATTTTATAGGACTTATTTGGGTTACAAGCATTTTTAAATATTATTTAAAATTTTTAGCAATATTTATAGATTCTAATACATACATAGGTCCAGCAATAGCGGCAGCACATACTATTTTTAATATAAGTAATGTAATTATTTTAACTCCTTTTGTAGGTTTACTTAGTGACTTTCTCGAAAAGGTAACTAAGGACGATGGTGAGCAAGATGAAATTAGAGTAACTCGTCTGGCTTCACTTATGATGACTTTACCAACTTTAATAATTGATCAAACTAAAATAGAAATACAGACGATGTCACAATTAATAAAAGATGTCTTTTTTAGAGTTGAGGAAGTTTTATATGAGCCTGATAAAATTAAAAATTATTTAGAGGAAATATCTAAAATAGAAGATAAGTTGGATTTATATGAAAAAGAAATCTATGACACAAATTTTACCTTACTAAATAAATCACTAGAAAAAAGATTAATAGAAGAAACAAGAATTAATTTACTTACCTGTGATGAGTATGAAACTATGAGTGACTATTTAAATAGAATTGCCAATAGATTAAATATGCTAAATGAAAATTCTATAGATATAGATGAAGCGAGAAAAAAATATTTATTTAAACTTCATAGTTCAGCTTTGGATCTTTTTTCTGATATCTCAAAGGCTTATGAAACAAAAGAAAGGGAAATATTTGTAAATGGGATAAGGAAATATTCTCAAATAAAAAATACTTACAATGAAGCTAAAAAATTGCACTTTGAAAATTCTGATATACCTTCAAGGCTTAATACAGGATATTTAGATATAATAAACTATTATAAAAGAATTGCAGATCATATTCATAATATAATAGAAAATTTTATGAAGATATAAAATAATGGGACTGTTGCAAACTAGACTTTTCTAAAATGCAATAGTCCCATTATTTTTTTAATTTTCTAATTCATTTTTTATAACTTCGTAAGCTCTATCAACTATTTCTTCATAAGTCATAGAAGCAGTATTTTCAATTCTGTCTAAAAATTTTAATTCTACTTTAGCTGCTTTAGGGAATTTTTGAGCAGTTGGCCAACATTCATAGGCACCTTTAATGACAAAAGGATGTACATCCACATTTAATTCCTTTGCAAGTATAGCAAAAGTTTTTCTAAATGGATTTAGTTTTCCATCTCTCGTCCTTAAACCTTCTGGAAAAATTACAACATTTTTACCATCTTTTAAGATTTTAGACATAGTTTGTATGACCTCAGCAATATCTTTATTTACATCAACTAAAACAATATTGGACATATTTGCAATGCCTTTTCTAAATGAACTTTTAAAATGATCAGCAGTTGCCATATAATAAGAATTTCTTAAAATTTTTCCAGAAATTGCATAATTGAATAAGAAGCCATCTAAAAAGCTCTGATGATTTCCAACATAGATAGCTTTTTTATCTGATAATTTAGTTTTATTTTCAACTTTAGCCCTTATATATGTCTTAAAAACAATAAGACTTAGCATTCTTATAAAAGACGAAAAAATACTGGAACTAGGAACTTTAACATCAACATTTTTATTTACAATGTCATTCCAATTTAAATTTCCAATTTTTTCAGAACTTTTATGTTCTCTGATATAATTTGCAAGCTCTATAAGTGTAGGATTTTTAGAAATCAAATCTTCTTCTTTAATACCGAAGTTAAGCTCTAAGAAATATAAAAATTCAACCATATCAAGGGAATCCATTTTTAAATCTATTTCAAGATGTGAATCTTGGTAGACTTCTTCTCCCTTTATACCCACAAGATATTTTTTGATTTTTACATACTCATCAAAATCAGGCTCTTCTTTTCTTACTTTCTTTTCTATTTTACCTTCAAGTAAATCTGGAATTAAAAATCTCTTTATTTTTCCAATTTTAGTTTTAGGAAAGTCTTCATTAAGTATTTTAACATCTAAGACTTTTTTATAATCAGCAACTTTTTGATTGTATATATCAACAATGTTCCATTTTAAAGTTTCATAGACATTGGCAATTTTTTCTTCTTTGACTTTAACAAAATCAGGATGGATAACAGCAGTTAAAGCCCCTTTAAAATCTATAACAACTATTTCTGAAATTAAATTAGTCATAGACATAATTTGATCCTCTATCTCAATTGGATTAATATTTTTACCATTAGATAGAACTATCATATCTTTTTTTCTACCTGTAACATATAAATGTTTTCCTTTAAGGTAGCCTAAATCACCAGTATGTAACCAACCATCTTTTATGATTTGTGAAGTTGCTTCAGGATTTTTATAATATCCCTTCATTACATTTCTACCTTGAACTAATATCTCACCATCTTCAGCTATCTTAACTTCAACATCCTTTATAACTCTACCAGCACAGCCTGGTATAATATCGTCCATAGGAGTAAAAGAAATTATGGGTGAAGTTTCAGTCATACCATAACCTTCACAGATTTTTAGACCTAAGGTATAGAAATCAGCAGCTATTTGAGAGTTTAATTTCGAGCCACCTGAAATAAAACTTTTTACATTTCCACCAAAGCCCTCATTAACCTTCTTAAAAATTTTTCTACTGAAACTCAAAGAATTAATTTTTTGAGCAAGTTTAAAAATAAATCTGGTAATAGCTTTTGAGTTTATAGTATCCATTATTTTCTTATGTATCATTTCCCATAATCTTGGAACAGCTATAAGCATAGAAACTTTGTATTTTTTCATTGTTTCCATAAGAGCTGTAGAAGAAATTTCTTCTAGAAAGACTATAGTCGCAGAATATATAAGAGGTAAAATACCAGTTCCTAGAAGCGGAAGAATATGATGTAGAGGCAGTAGAGCAATAGTTATATCTTCCTCACTAAACATTTTGTGTTCATCTAGAGATTCTATATTTGCAAGAAGATTATCAAAGGTAAGCATAACTCCCTTTGGTTTTCCAGTTGTTCCAGATGTATATAATATAAATGCTACATCTTCTTTTTCAGGAGCATTTACATATAAGTCTTCTTCTTTGATTTCAGCCATATCAATTGAAGCAAAGTCTATATTATCGACAACAATTATCTCAACATTCTTTTGTAAAATATTAAGAGCTTCTTTTACTTTATCATGATGCAAACTAGAAGTTATTATTTTTGTACTATCTGAATTATCAATATAGTAAGATAGCTCTTCAGCTGTACTGGATGCATCAATACAAACAGCAGTTGCTTTAGAATCCCAAATACTAAAAAAAGAAATTAAATATTCAGGTCTATTTTCCATAAAAATTAAAATATTTGATTTTTCTTTTAAGTTAGAAAATTTTGTTAATTTTTTTATATCTAATATTAACTCTTTATAAGTTATAGCTTTATCTTTGTAATAGATAGCTACTTTATTTTTATCTACTAATATTTTCAAAAAAAGTCCTCCTTAAAATCTTTATATAACTAGCGTTATTTAATAATTATAGCATAATTTTTGTATAGATAAAAGAATAAATTTTTGAATTTTTTAAATATTTGCCTCTAAAACTTAGAAAACTTTATCTTAAAATATTTACTTTTCAAAGAAAATAAATTAAAATAATGGAAGATATAAATTATTTTTGAAAGGAGTATTTTTTATGAAAGAGCGTAATATTGCTGTAGCTGTAATTCTTTCTTTTGTAACTTGTGGAATATATTATATTGTTTGGATGTATAATATGGGAAAAGAAGTTGAGGAAGTAGGGGGAGATAAAAATGCAAGTATGATATATCTTGTCTTAACTTTAGTTGGACTTCCTATAGTAGCAATGGCATTAGCACAAAATGAGGTAAATAAAATATGTCAAAAAGGAAATATTTCATAATAATTTTTTTAGCTATAGGACTAGCTAGTATTTTATATTATAAAAAATTTGGAGGAAGTATTTGCTTATTTTATAATTTTTATGGTGTTCCCTGTTTGAGCTGTGGAATGACTAGAGCTTATGTACAACTTATGGAATTCAATTTAAAAGGAGCTTTTTATTTTCACCCTTTATTTTGGACAGTGCCATTTATAGTAATATTTTTAATTTTTGATAAGAAGAAATATTTATATTTATTGTTTACTGTTTTTATTTTAGTTTGGCTTCTGAGAATGTATTTATACTTTCCAATAAGAGAACCATTTAATTTTAATCATAATGCATTGATACCTAAAATATATAGCTTAATATTTTAAAAAGAGGCTGTTGCAATTTAAAGATTCGTAAGTGTTTTGAAGTCTACCTAATTAATAATTTCTAGTATTTTTATTAAAGCTATGCTTCTCAAAAATATTGAAATTTTATATTTAGACGGACAAGTAAAATTTTTTAAAATCTAATTTGCAATAGCCCCTCTTATTTTATTCTGTGATTTTCTTTTTTGTTATTTTACTTGCAATTCTATTTTTTGTTTCTTCCACAATTTTGTCTACAGTTTTACCATTTGGTTCGATTCTTTCTAAAAATTCTACACTAAGCTTTCCCTTTTTAGGAAATTTTTGATTGATAGGCCAAGAATCGTAGGCACCATTTATAACAAATGGATATACAGGAACATTTAATTCTTTAGCTAAAATAGCAAATGTTTTTTTAAATTCGGATATATCACCAGTTCGTGTTCTTGCACCCTCTGGAAAGATCATAAGTTTCTTTCCACTTTTTAAAACTTTTGATGCAGCCTGCAAAGTTGTCTTTAAATTTCTGTTGACATCAACTAAGATTATATTTCCATTATTAGCCAAATATTTTTTAAAATTACTTTTAAAATGAAGAGCTGTTGCAATATAATAATTTTCAGCTAACTCTTTTGAGCTAAAAGATTGGTTAACTATAAAGGCATCATGGAAACTTTGATGATTTCCAGCAATTATTCCAGCCCCTTCTTTTATGTTTTCTTTACCTTTTATACTAAGTCCAAAGTATAATTTATATATAGGTCTTAAAATAAAGCTAAATATTTTTGAAATAAAGGCACTTGCTGGTAATTTTACCTTATCTGAATTTTCAAAAACCTTTTTTAAATTTTCATTCTCTTTTATAAGTGCAGTTTCAGCCTTTTCTATTGCTCTTGTTAAAATTGTTTCAATAGTTTTATTTTCAACGAAGTCTTCTTCAGCAAAATTAGTTGAAAAATTAGAATTGATAAAGTTCATAAGTTCAACCATATCTAATGAGTCAAAACCTAGATCTAACTCTATATGAGAGTCTGGATTGATTTTTTTCTGATAAGTATCTTCTATATATTTACTCACAAGCTCGTATTCCAGTCTTATTTTTTCTGGAATAGTTATTTCTTTTTCATTTTTATCTTTAGAAGCTTCCACCTTATTTTCCAATAAATCTTTTAACATAAATCTTCTAATTTTACCCATTTTCGTCTTTGGAAGTTCATCTTTAACTATTTTTATATCATGAATTTTTTTATAATTTGGAGCATTCAAATTATATTTGTCTATAACTTCCCACTTTATAGCTTCGCTTATATTTACAATTTTTTTTACTTTAATTAGTTCAAAATCAGGGTAAACTACTGCAATTAAATGATTATTATGCTCTGTTATAGCAACTTCTTTTATTAGGTCAGTTTCTTTTATAATTTCTCCTTCTATATCTGAAGGATTGATATTTTTTCCATTTGGAAGAACTATCATTTCTTTTTTTCTTCCAATTATAACAAGATGATTACCAGACATTTTTCCTAGATCACCAGTGTGAAACCATAGTTCTTCATCAAAAGCTTCTTTAGTGGCAATCTCATTTTTATAATATCCCTTTGTAACATTTTTTCCTCTGACTAGGATTTCATCATCTGATGTAAATTTAACTTCCACATCAGGAATAATTTCTCCAACAGTATCAGCCCTTTCTCTTCCAGGAACATTAAATGAGATAATAGGTGCAGTTTCTGTCATACCATAGCCCTGTATTAAATGAAAGCCAAGAGTCAAGAAGTTTTCAATCACTCCAGCATCAAGTTTTGCACCTCCTGAAGCCATAACTCTTATATTTCCACCAAATTCATTGTGAACTTTAGAAAAGATTAATTTTCTTATTTTCATAGATTTAAATTTTTTAGCTAATTTAAAGAAAAATCTTCCAAGGGAACTTTTATTAATTTCTCCCATTATTGCTTTATCTAACATTTCCCAGACTCTGGGAACTCCAACAATAACACTTATTTTATGTTCTTTCAGATTTTTCTTTAAGCTTGCTGATGAGATTTCACCTAATATTACAATGGGCACACCAAAATATATTGGCATAATTAGGGTAAAACTTAAAGGTAATATATGATGATAAGGTAAAATAGCAAGTATAGTGTCATTATCTGTAACAAGATTTACATTTTTAACTCCATTTATATTAGCCATTATATTTTCAAAACTCAGCATAACACCTTTAGGATTTCCAGTTGTACCTGATGTGTATAAGATTAATGCTGTAGCTTTTAAATCTTCAACATCAACAGTTTCAGTATCAACTTTAAAGTTATCGGGAATTTTAACTTCATCAACATTTATTAGTTTAACTTGATGCTTAGAAAGCTCCATGGCTTTTTTTGCAATATCCTCTGTTTTATTAGAAACAAAAATATATTCAGGTTCGGCATCATTAAAGACATAAGCAAGTTGCTCATCAGTATAACTGGCATCTAAATTTATTGAAATAGCTTTTTTATCCCATATAGAAAAAAGAGAAAAAATAGTTTCAGGTCTATTTTCAAGCATAACTGCAACTTTGGCTTCTTCCTCTATTTCTAACTTATTAGAAAAAAACTTCACATATCTTATGACATCGCTATAAGTGTATCTGTCTTCATTATAAATAACAGCAGTTTTTTGCCTGTCATATAAAAATCTTATTGACATTTTTACCTCCTAGATTAAATTATCAATCATCTCCTCAAGTTCTTTTTTTTCATCATTAGATAGATCGTAACCAGCTTTCAATTTTTTTAAAATTTTACTATCTTGAGCAGTCATACTCTTTTCTAAAATTTTTATTATTAATTTTAAATAGAAATTCATAAAACCTCCCTTTAGCCTTTTAAAATATAACCATAACCTCTTACAGATTGTAGAATTTTGCCCTCATAGTCATTTATTTTATTTCTTATTTTATTTATGTAAACATCTACAATGTTAGTATTATTAATAAAATCTATCCCCCATACCTTTTCTCGAATATAGGTTCTACTCAGAGCCAGATTTTTATTTCTTACCAAAAGTTCAATTAGAGCAAATTCTTTTTGAGTCAATTCTATTATATTTTCATTCCTAGTTAGTTTTCTACTCATCATATCAAGCTTAAAATCTTGAAAGCATAGATTTATTTCCTTTACAATTTCAGTAAATTCTACTCTTCTGTATAAAGACTTTATTCTATACAAAAGCTCAGTAAACTTAAAGGGTTTTAAGATAAAATCATCAATACCAGCTTTAAATAAGTCAATTTTCAAATCAAAATTACCGTCAGAAGAAAGACAGATAAGCCCAACTTTGTTGTTATGATTTCTGACTTTTTCGCAGAAAAATTTGGCATCTATGTTTTTTACTCTACTATCCATAATTATTATATCATAGGGATTTAGATAATATTTTTCTAAAGCTTCAACAAAGTTTTGTGCAAAGTCAGTTATTATAACTTCTTCTTTAAAAGCAGTTTTTAAATAATTTATAGTTCCTTGATCTTCATGCACAATTAATACATTCATTTTCCTTCTCCAAAAATTTTATTTTTTTTGTTACCTCGAGTATATCCTAAAACGAAGTCTAAATTTATATTTTTCATAGAGTTAAAAATACTCTGCTTTATGTTAGGATTATTACTTTCTAATTTTTTCAATAATTCTTTGATTTCTTTTCTCTTAGAATCCATTTTTCCAGATTCTATAGGGCAGCCACAACTCATAGGGAAAATATTGTTATAAGACATAAAATTTATGATATCTTTCTCTCGTACATAGGCAAGAGGTCTTATTAAAGTTATTTTTCCACTTGTAGATGGAGCTTTAGGTATCATTGTTTTCACAGTACCTGCGTAAAACATATTTATCATAGTTGTTTCAATAATATCATCAAAATGATGACCTAGAGCTAATTTATTAAAGCCCAATTCTTCAACTTTTTTATAGAGAACCCCTCTTCTCATTTTGGCACATAAAAAGCAGGGACTTTCTGGAGCTTCTTCAAAGGCTATTTTCCAAACATCTGCATTAAAAAGTTCGCAGTCAATTCCCATCTCTACTAAATTTTCTTTAAATTTATCAATATCAATAGCTTCAAAACCTGGATTCATAGAAATAAACTTAAGTTCAAAATTTTTACTTCTATCTTTTTTTAATTCTTGAAAAAGTTTACATAGAAGTAAGCTATCTTTACCCCCAGAAACTCCTACAGCTATTTTATCGCCATCTTGAATTAAATCAAAATCGTTTATGGCTTTTATGAACTTTGCCCATATTTTTTTTCTATATTTTGTTCTCAGGCTATTTTCTATAAATTCTTTTTTTGATAGTTGAATAGTATCTACAGCTAAATTATTATTTTGTAAGTCAAGCATAAAACTCCTTAAAAATTTATTAGGATTATAGTTTATTATATGAAAAAAAGTTATTTCAAGAAATTTTTTTCTAAATAATCTGCCACTCCATCTTCATCATTTGTAAGATAGGTTTTATATTTGAAATCTTTGGTACTCATATAACTATCTTTCATAGCAACAGGATAACCTACAAATTTTAACATTTTATAGTCATTACCACTGTCACCAAATGCCATTATTTTATTTGCCTCTATACCAAGTTTTTCTGAAATAATTTTAACTCCCATTTTTTTACTACAATTTTTCATATTTAAATCCAAACAATCTGAAGAAGAGATAACGATTTCAAGATTATCTTTGAAGTGTTTAAACATTAAATCTTTAGCAGAAAACAGTTTTTTTTCTTCCTCTTCTATGATTAAAACCTTTTCAAGATCAGGCAAAATATTAAAATCCTCTAAAAAAGTAAGCTTGTGTTCATTTTTTATTTCTTCATGGATTTTTGCATATCTTGGTAAGAAGACATCTAAGCCATTGAAAGCCTTATAATTAATTTTTTCTTCATCAAGAATCTTTATTGCTTCTTTTCCTAAACTTGCAGGTATGAGATTAGTTTTTAAAATACTTCCATCTTTATTATAAATATTAGCACCATTGTTACATATCATATACATTTCAACATCAATTTTTTCTCTTATCTTTACAGCAGAAGTAAAACTTCTTCCTGTAGCAATAGCGATTTCATAACCTTTTTCTTTAACTTTTCTTAAAATATCTATTGACTTTTCAGTAACTATACCCTCATTATTAAGCAAAGTTCCATCTAAATCAGAAATTATTAGTTCCATTGTTTACCTCTATTCAAAATTATAATTAGTCAATATGCTGGAGCTCAGTTCACCTTTATCTTTTTTAAATTCATTCAATGATAGTTCTATAAAACCTCCAGCTACATTAAAAGCATTTTTTATACCTAAATCATTTAGAAAACCAACTGCATCCAGACTTCTATGTCCTGTTCTGCAATACACATAGACATTTTTATCCTTTGGAATGGAATCTAATTGGTTGACAAGACTTCTTAAAGGAATATTTACAGCTCCCTTTATATGACCAGCCTCAAATTCATAGTCTTCCCTAACATCTAGTAAAAAAGACTTGTGTTTTACTAAATTTTCAATATTTTCAACTTCAATCTCATTTACATTAACTATTTTAGCTTCCTTATTTATTGCCATTAAGGCAGCAATATTTAAAATATCAGGGTTTATATCATTGTCGCTGTAAACTCTAACTTTTGCTAATTCTTTGATACCCATATCATTGTCCATCAGACTTTTTATGCAGTCTAATCTTTTTTCAATATTTCTCTCATTAGCAATTTGAAAACCTAAAATTTTACCACTGTTAGCTTCAAAAATTATTTTTACAAAAGCAACTAGATAAGATGGTGAAGGTCCATTATAATCATTTGAAAGATATTTGACTGTTAAAAAATTTTTCCCTGTTTCTTTAAGTTCCCTTGTTGTATAGCCTATACTTCCCAGTTTATAGTTATGCAAGCTGAAAATATGAACCTTATTATTAATAAATTCCCTATTTTTAGCCCTAAATATATCTTCATCAAAATTATAATTATTACTTTTCAGATCTTTATATATTATATTAATGAAATCTTCGTCAAAATAGGATGAGATATTTTTATCCAATTTTATCATTTAATCCTCCCAATATTGCACCTATTAAATTATCATATTCTGAAACTTGAAATTTCTCTTTATTGAAATAATCAAGTATAGCTTTCAAAATAATACTTCCTCCAATTATAACATCTCTTCTTTTATAATCCAAACCTTTTATATCTAAATTAAGTGGAATATTTTTTAAAAAAAGTTCAATATTTTTTTCAATATCATTCTTATAGAGATAATATAGATGGACTTTATCGCTGTCATATTCTTCCATTTTTTCTTTTACACTAACTTGAGTGGTAACTGTACCTGCAAGCCCGATTAAATTAAAATCATATAATAAAAAGTCATTTAATTTTTTTAATTCTTGCTTCAAATACTGTGTTGCATTATCTATATTAGTTCCTGAAAAATTATATTTTCCATCTTTTAAAAAGAATTTCTCTGTGATTCTAACTGCTCCCACATCAATACTTATAGTTTTTTTAATTCCTTGATTATTTCCAAGAGTAAATTCAGTTGAACCACCACCTATATCGAAAACAAGAATATCTTTTTTTAGCTCAATAGCAGAGCTCAGTCCTTTAAAATTTATGTATGCTTCTTTTTCACCACTTATACAGTTTATTTTTATACCTGTTTCATTTAAGACTTTTTCAATAAAATAATCTCTATTTATTGAATCTCTTGTTGCAGAAGTAGCAAAACAAATCGTATTTTTTATAGGAATTGAAAATTTATCTAAAGTTTCTTTAAATTTTTTTAAGGCTGTAAGGCTTCTTTCTATTGCTGTTTCCTTTAAAAATTTATTCTTATTGACATCTTCACCCAGTTTAACTATCTCTAAATCTTTGTGAACAATTCTTTTTAAATTAAGCTTATGCCCATTTTCACTTAGCTCAGCTACAAGCAGACGACAAGAATTAGTACCTATATCTATACTGGCTTTTAATATATTATTTTTATATTTATTCATAACTTTAAGAATTTCATCTTCAGTTAATACAATTTTTGATAGAGATTTATCTTGGAAAATAGCAATGCTTATAATTTTTCCAAAAGAATTTTTTTTATCCTTATTCATAAGTTCAAAAATTTTATCTTTTGGCATAAAAATAGGTTCAGCATCAATCTCAAAGAGTTTGAATAAATTTTTTGCCTTCTCTAAAAAGTTTTTATCTATATAGCCTCTTAAGAAAGAAATTTCCAAATCAAAAGTTATGCCCTTTGCAACAGCTTCTCCATGAGAAATAGTTTCATAGTTATAGAAACTTTCAAGGGCATGGGCATAAGTATGTCCTAAATTTAAAAATGCTCTTTCAGCTTTTTCAAGAGGATCTATATCTACATAGTTCTTTTTAATTAAAATAGACTGTTCAACCATATTTAAAAGAGCTTCACTATCATAATTTTTTATTTTTTCAGCATTTTTAATAATAAAATCAGTATAGTTTTTATCTTTTATCAAAAATAAATGCTTTAAAACTTCTCCCATACCTGATTTAAATTCTTTTAAAGGTAGAGTTTTCAAAAATTCTACATCAATTATGACCTTGTAAGGTTGTTTGAAAGCACCTATCATATTTTTACATTTAGGATGATTTATAGCAACTTTTCCTCCCACACTTGCATCAACCTGTGCAAGTAGAGAAGTTGGAACTTGGATAAATTCTATTCCACGCATATAAGTTGCAGCGATATAACCTCCCATATCACAAACAACTCCTCCTCCTAAAGAAATTATAAGTGATTTTCTTGAAAAATTATGCTCAAGCATAAAATCATAGACAGGAAGAATAGTTTCAATATTTTTATATTTTTCACCATCTTTTACAGTAAAATAGAAAATTTTATCTTTTTCCGTTAAATTTTTTTTTATTTTATCAAAGTATAAGTCAGCTACTGTTTCGTTTGAGAAAATTAAAACTTTATCAAAATTTATAGTAAATTCATTTAAAATATTAAGAATTTCTGAGCCGATATAAATATCATTTGAAATTTTTTTAATTGACATAAAATCCCCTTCTAATTTTTATTCCAGTAATTAACATTATAACATATTAAAAATAAATTAGAAAAATAAAAAAGCCGACTTGGTCGGCTAAATTGTATCAGCAGTTAATAAAGAAAGTTTTTTAAAATTATATTTTATTGAACCATTCTATCTGTTCTTTTATAGCTTTCTTAAATATTTCTCCCTCATATATCTCATAATGACCACAGTCATACTCTATAAGTTTTTTATCTGAATTTAGTTTTTCAAATATATAGTTCATTTCTTCAGGTGAGTTTACAACATCATTTTTGGCTTTTCCCAGAAGAACAGGGATTTTTATGCTTGACAAATCATTATCTACAGACAGTTCATTTATGTGTTTTATAGTAGATAGAGATAATTTTGTATTCATTAAAATTGGGAATAAATCCTTGTATCTTTCTAAGAAATCTTTACTTTGCTCGTCAGATAGAAGCTTTTTAAGGGGTAATAATAATTTTTTATTTTCACTTATTTCTTTGTACTTTATATTTTCAATTTGATTAATATATTTTTCTATACCTTCTTCATCAAACCCCAAAGTATTATTTCTAAGACCATTAGCGAAGGTAATTTGTGCATATACTCCATCTATTTCTCTTTTTAGTGCGGCTAACTTTAAAACATATAAACCACCTAGAGATGTCCCCCATAGAAATAGTTTATTATCTTTTAAATCTTCGTCTTTTTTTACATAGAGAATCATATTTAAAATATCATTAATTTGATTTGAAGGTATGATTTCTCTATCTCCTTGACTTTCACCAAAACCATTATAATCAAAAGTTACTACATCAAAACCTTCTTTTGAAAAAATTTCTGCATATCTAGGGAAGAATAAGTCTTGTATTCCTGCAAAACCATGACACATCAATATAGTTTTAGCTTTTCTTTTTTGAGTATCAGCTAAATATCTTCTCCCTTTTAGAATATTTTTTTCAGAATAAATTTCAAAATTTTTGCTTTCTATTTCCATCTAAATCCTCCTTAAATTTTTTGCAAATTATTTTATATGATATAAGGAATTATTTAGTATGTCAAATTAAATTTTTTTATTTTCTTTTTCCAACAGCTAAAATATTTTCTACATCAAAGGCATGACATGGTGTTACAGCGTAAACCATAGAACAATGAGGGCACTCGTATTCAAAAGTTGTCATTGTAATTTCTTTGTTACACTCTTTACAAATGAATGTAGCTGGGAAGGGCATCATTTGATCATAGAAGCCCATCATTCTAAGTTTTGCCTGAACTTGTTTACCATCTTCAAATTTTCCTGAACAACCGTCGTGCATAAAAACCTCCTTTTAGAATTATATTAAATTAAATTTTTTCAAATCTTCATCTACTGTTGTCATTCCAGCTATGCCAAAATTTTCTACTAAGACTTTTACTACATTTGGTGATAGGAAGGCTGGTAGTGTTGGTCCTAGATGTATATTTTTAACACCTAAGTACAGTAGAGCAAGTAAAACAATTACAGCCTTTTGTTCGTACCAAGCAACATTGAATGCTATAGGTAGCTCATTTATATCATTAAGTCCAAATACTTCTTTTAATTTTAAAGCTACTACTGCCCATGAATATGAATCATTACATTGACCAGCGTCTAAAACTCTGGGTATACCATTTATATCTCCTAAGTTTAATTTGTTATATCTGAACTTAGCACAGCCTGAAGTTAAAATTATAGTGTCTTTAGGTAATTTTTCTGCAAATTCTGTATAGTAATCTCTCTTTGCCATTCTTCCATCACAACCACTCATAACTATAAATTTTCTAATAGCACCTGATTTTATATTTTCAACAATAGTATCAGCTAAACTTAAAACTTGATTGTGGGCGAAACCGCCTACAATTTCCCCACTTTCGATTTCATTAGGTGCTTGACAAGTTTTTGCCAACTCAATCACCTCAGAAAAGTTTTTTGTTCCATCTTTGTTTACTTTAATTCTTTTCCAGCCTGGGAAACCAGCAGCATTAGTAGTAAAAACTCTATCTTTATATGAAGCATTTTTTAATGGTGGAACTATACAGTTTGTTGTGAAAACAATAGGACCATTAAAATTAGTAAAATCTTTTCTCTGATCCCACCAAGCATTTCCATAATTTCCATAGAAGTGAACATACTTTTTTAATTCAGGATAAAAATGACCTGGTAACATTTCTGAGTGAGTATATATATCGATACCACTATTTTTACTTTGTTCCAACAGCTGTTTTAAATCATAAAGGTCATGACCACTTATTAATATTCCTGGTCTTGTCCCAGCACCTATTTTGATTTTTGTCATTTCTGGATTGCCAAATGTAGAAGTATTAGCTTCATCAAGCAATGCCATAACTTTTACACCATGATGACCACAATCTAAAACTAAAGCTATTAAATCCTCCACTGATAAGTTGTCATCTATACTTGCAAGAAGAGCTTTTTCTGTAAATTCAAAAATATCTTCCTGTGTTTTACCTAAGTTCATTGCATGTTCAGCATAGGCAGCCATACCTTTTAAACCATATATTAATAGCTCTCTTAAAGATCTTATATCTTCATTTTTTGTTCTTAAAACTCCAAGAAGATCTTGTTTGTCAGCATAAGTTTGTAGTTCTTCATCTGAATCAAAATGCCAGTTTATAATTTCACTGCCATATCTCTCTATCATACTTTTATCACTGTCTTTTATATATTTTTTTAAATCTTCTCTTAATTTAAGTCCTTCTTTTATTTCATTTATTATAGCTTCATTATCAAAGTTAGCATTAGTTATAGTTACAAACAGAGAGTTTACAAGGTATTTATTTACTTTATCCAAAATTAATTTTTTTGCTTCTTCTCTTTTTCTCAAAATAGAACTATAAATTGCAAGTCCTTTTGCTGTATATATTAATAAATCTTGTAGTGCAGAAGTATCTGCTTTCTTTCCACAAACCCCTATAGTTGTACAGCCAGTCCCTTGAGCTGTTTCCTGACATTGATAACAAAACATATTATTTGTTGACATTTTCTTTCCTCCTCTTGATTGCCCGACAATATTTAATTTCTATAAAAGTAAAATACTATAAAAATTTATAAAAATCGGTAACAGTTGTTACATACTTTTTCTTGAAATATTTCAATAAATGACATATAATAATTCTATAAAATATAAGCTAATAAAAATGGTAACTAATAGACTGAAAACAAGCTATTTGATTTATTAAATTCCAATTAAGGAGGGAAATATTATGAAAAAACTTTTATCAATATTTTTTATTTCACTTTTAATAATTTCGTGTAGCTCGACAAAAGAAAAAGAAGTAGTAGCAAGAAGCTATGATTTGGCAAGGGTATCTATGATTAAACCTATGGCAAACTTTAGAGTTGAAAAAATAAATGATGAAACAATTGTAGATAGCAAAACTATTATAAATAATAAAAAGGCAAATCTAGTTATAGTTATTACAGAATGGTGTCCACATTGTAAAAATGAACTTCCTGATATTGAAAGATTTTATACTGATTATAAAGATAAGGTTGAGCTCACTGTTATATATAGCAATGACAGGACTACTAAGGAGAGAGTTAAAATATTTGATACTTCACATAATTTTTCTTTTAAGAGATACTTTGATAAGTATAATGAGGCTTATGTTGTTTTTAGTGTAAAGAAATATCCTAGTAACTATATTGTACAGAATGGGACTTTTGTAAAAATAGATAATCCTGTAACTTATGAAAAATTAGTTGAGATTTTTAAGAGTTTAAAATAATAAGAGATTTATTTTAATATTAAATAGTTCCTAAATTATATATTTTAATAAAAAGAAAGTGCTGAAATAAGTTTATTTAATGAACTTGTTTTAGTATTTTCTTTTTTTATAATTATATTTATAAAATTAGTTTTAAACAGTGAATGTAAAATTTAAAAAAAGCTATTGACAATTTTAAAAGTACATGATATATATAATCTATAAATTATTAGCCACTAAATTAAGGGAGTGCTAAAAAATAAAAAAATAGTTTTCTTAATTTAAAAAAGGAGGGATTTTATGAACCCAAATAAATTTACAGAAAGTACTATTATGGCAATAAATTTAGGTATAGACATAAGTAAAAATAATATGCAGCAGACATTGAAAGCTGAATGTTTAGCTTTGGCAATTTTAAGTCAAGCAGATGGTTTAATTCCTAGAGTAATTAACAAAATGGATTTAGATTTAAAATATATTAAAAATGAATTGGAAAGAGAGATTAAAAATTTCCCTAAAGTTCAAATGCAGAATATAAATAATGATGAGAATATAAACATAGATCAGAGAACATATTCTATTTTAAAAAATGCAGAAACTATTATGAATAGTTTGGGGGATAGTTTTTTAAGTGTCGAGCATATTTTTTGGGCTATGATAGAGAATTTAGATGTTTTAAAAAGATGTGGGATAAAATTGGAGAAGTATAAGGAGGTATTGATGAATATAAGAGGAAATAGAAAAGTAGATAATCAAAATCCAGAAGCTACTTATGAAGTTTTAGAAAAATATGCTAAAGATTTAGTAGCTTTAGCAAGAGAAGGAAAAATTGATCCTATAATAGGTAGAGATTCTGAAATAAGAAGAGCTATACAAATAATTTCAAGAAGAACAAAAAATGACCCTATTCTAATTGGAGAACCAGGAGTTGGTAAAACAGCAATAGTTGAAGGATTAGCACAGAGAATTTTAAATGGTGATGTTCCAGAAAGCTTAAAAAATAAAAAAATATTTTCACTTGATATGGGAGCCCTTGTTGCTGGTGCTAAATATAAGGGAGAATTTGAAGAAAGAATGAAAGGAGTACTAAAAGAAGTAGAAGAGTCTAATGGAGAAATTATTCTTTTTATAGATGAGATACATACTATAGTTGGAGCTGGAAAGGGAGAAGGTTCTCTTGATGCTGGAAATATGTTAAAACCTATGCTTGCAAGAGGTGAGTTAAGGGTTATTGGAGCTACTACTATAGATGAATACAGAAAGTATATAGAAAAAGATCCAGCACTTGAAAGAAGATTTCAGACAATTCTAGTTAACGAACCTAATATAGATGACACAATTTCTATTTTAAGAGGTTTAAAAGAAAAATTCGAAACTTATCATGGAGTGAGAATTGCAGATGCTGCTATAGTTGAGGCAGCTGTTCTAAGTCAGAGATATATAGCAGATAGGAAACTTCCAGATAAGGCAATAGACTTGATAGATGAGGCAGCAGCTATGATAAGAACTGAAATAGATTCTATGCCAGAAGAACTTGACCAACTTACAAGAAAAGTTCTTCAGGTGGAAATAGAAATTAAGGCTTTACAAAAAGAAACTGATGATTCATCTAAGGAAAGACTTGAAAAATTGGAAAAAGAATTAGCAGAATTAAATGAAGAAAAAAAGGTTTTAACTTCTAAATGGGATTTAGAAAAAGAAGATATTGCAAAAATAAAAAATATTAAAAAACAAATTGAAAATGTAAAGTTAGAAATGGATAAGGCAGAGAGAGAATATGACTTGACAAAACTTTCTGAATTAAAATACGGAAAACTTGCTGGGCTTGAAAAGGAATTAGTGGAACAACAAAATAAGATTGATGGTAATGGAAAAGAAAATTCATTGCTGAAACAGGAAGTGACAGCTGATGAAATAGCTGATATAGTTTCAAGATGGACAGGGATACCAGTATCTAAATTGACTGAAACAAAAAAAGAAAAGATGTTAAAATTGGAAGATAATATGAAGGAGAGAGTAAAAGGACAAGATGAAGCAGTTAAAGCAGTTGCAGACACTATGCTTAGATCTATAGCAGGATTGAAGGATAAGAATAGACCTATGGGATCTTTTATTTTCTTAGGTCCTACTGGAGTTGGTAAAACTTACTTAGCAAAAACATTAGCTTTCAATTTGTTTGACAGTGAAGATAATGTTGTCAGAATAGATATGAGTGAATATATGGATAAGTTTTCTACAACAAGACTTATAGGTGCTCCCCCTGGTTATGTTGGTTACGAAGAAGGTGGTCAATTAACAGAAGCTATAAGGACAAAACCTTATTCTGTTATCCTATTTGATGAAATAGAAAAAGCTCACCCTGATGTATTTAATATTTTACTTCAAGTTTTAGATGATGGTAGACTTACTGATGGTCAAGGAAGAGTAGTTGATTTTAAAAATACGCTTATTATAATGACATCAAATGTTGGTAGTCATTTGATATTAGAGGATATAAATCTGTCAGAACATACTAAAGAAATGGTTTTAAATGAACTGAAAGGAAGATTTAGACCTGAATTTTTAAATAGAATAGACGATATTATAACTTTTAAAGCCTTAAGTTTAGATTCAATAAAAGAAATAGTTAAACTTAATTTAGAAGCTCTGGAAGAAAAATTAAAAGATAAGTATATAAATCTGAATTTTTCTGATAAGGTAGTAGAATACCTAGCTGAAAATGCTTACGATCCACACTATGGAGCAAGACCACTTAGAAGATTTATACAAAAGGAAATAGAAACAAATCTAGCAAAAAAATTATTGGCAAATGAAATAAAAGAGAGAACCACTGTACTTGTAGACTTAGAAAATAATAAAATTATCTATCAGGAAGTATTATAAAATTTAATAGGGCTGTTGTATGAACTGTATTTTAAATCTTGTGTCTAGGATTTTGGATGGAGTTCAATGTAGCAGCCCTTAATTTTTATATTTAATTGTTTAAGATTAGTAAAATAGAGAGTGTAGAAAAAAAGTTCACACTCTCATAAGACCTATATCTTTTCTAAAGTATTTATCTTTAAATTTAATTTTTTCTAACTCTTTGTAAGCGTTCTCTCTTGCTTTTTCAGCTGTATTTTGTATAGATACAATATTTAAAACTCTACCACCATTAGTAAAAAATTTATTATTCTCTGATTTGACTCCAGCTAGGAAAAAGTTTGCATTTTTATTATTTTCAAACTCTTCCAAACCTTCTATTTCATTTCCTTTCTCATATTTAACTGGATAACCACCAGCAGCTAAGACAACACAACAGGAAGCTGCATCCTTCCATTTAATATCGAAGTTTTCTAAATTTTTATCCATTGCACTTTGAATTAAATTTAAATAATCACTTTCAAGAAGAGGAAGCACAGCTTGAGTTTCTGGATCTCCCATTCTCATATTGTATTCAAGTAAATATACCTCATCCCTAGCTATCATAAGTCCAAAGAAAATAATTCCACAAAAATCAAGTTTTTCTTCTTTTATTCCTTTTAATGTAGGTTTTAGTATATCTTTAATAAATTTTTCTTCTACTTCTTTAGTGTAATAAGGATTAGGAGAAATTACTCCCATCCCTCCAGTATTCAATCCTTGTTCACCCTCGGATATTTTTTTATGATCCTTAGCAGATAAGAAAGGTAGAATAACCTTAGAATCAGTAATAGATAGAATAGACACTTCCACCCCATCCAGAAATTCTTCAATAACAACTGTATCTCCTGCATTTGCAAAGATTTTATTAGTCATAATTTCATCTAAGGCATCTAAAGCTTCTTTTTTATTTTGACAAATTAAAACTCCCTTTCCTGCTGCCAGTCCACTTGCCTTTATAACAAGAGGATAGTTCATTTCATCCAAATATTTTATAGCTTCTTCTTTATCAGTAAATGCTTTATATTTTGCAGTTTTGACCCCATATTTCTGCATAAAGTCTTTAGCAAAAGCTTTTGAACCTTCTAGCATAGCGGCTCTTTTATCAGGTCCGAAGATTTTTAAACCTTGACTATGAAATTTATCTACAATGCCATCAACTAATAACTCTTCACTTCCAACTATGGTTAAATCTATTTTTTCTTGTTTGGCAAAGTTAAGAATTTCCTCTGTCTTTGAAATATTTATATTTTCACAATTTTTTAAAAACTTATTGTATGCATTTCCTGGAGCTGCATAAATTTTTGTAACTTTTTTATTTTGGGAAACCTTCCATGCTATTGCATGCTCTCGTCCACCTGAGCCAACTATTAATATTTTCATTTTTATTCTCCCATCAGTTAATTAATGTTTAAAATGTCTTAACTTACTAAATATCATAGAAATATTATTTTTATCACATTCATCTATTGATTCTTGATCTCTTAAAGAACCACCAGGTTGAATAATAGTAGAAACTTTATTTTTAGCAACTAATTCAACCACATCTTTGAAAGGGAAAAAAGCATCAGAGGCCAAGACTAAATCATTTTTTCCAAATTTTTTTGCCCTTTCAACAGCCTTTTCAGCTGCCCAGATTCTGCTCACTTCTCCGCCACCAATTCCAAGTGTTTGACCATCTTTTACTATAACTATAGCGTTTGACTTTATGTATTTTACAACTTTTAATGCAAATAATAAATCTTTTTCCTGTTCTACACTAGGCTTTGTCTTAGTTACAATTTCTAAATTTTCACATAGCTTTGTATTACTATCTTGTACAAGTATTCCACCATCAACTTTTATAAATTCTTTTTTATCACTTGGTTTTTTTCCACATTTTATAAGTCTTAGATTTTTCTTTTTAGTTAGAAGCTCTAAACTTTCTTTTGAGAAATCAGGAGCTATTATTATTTCTAAAAATATTACATCCAAAAGTTTAGCCGTTTCAAGATCTAATTTTTTATTGAAAGCAACTATACCACCAAAAATTGATACAGAATCCGATTCATAAGCTTTTTTATATGCCCTCTTTGTTGTATCAGCAATAGCCACTCCACATGGAGTTGAGTGTTTTACTGCACAGCAAGCTGCTTCATCAAATTCTGATACAAGCTTCCAAGCTAAATCCATATCTCTAACATTGTTGAAAGATAAGTCCTTTCCATTTAACTGTTCGAAATCTTGCATGGCTCCATCATTCATATTATCAATATAGTAAGCAGCTTTTTGATGAGAATTTTCGCCATATCTCATAAGCGAATTTTTTTTATAAGATATAGTTAGGTATTCTGGAAATTCCTCATCCAATAGAAATTGAGATATAGCTGCATCGTAGGCAGAGGTTAAATTGAAAACCTTTCCTGCAAGCATCTTTCTTGTATCAAAGCTTACATCACCATTTTTATCTATTTCAGTTTTTATTAATTCATAGTCTTTAATATCACTTAGAACAACCACATCTTTAAAAGATTTTGCAGCCGATCTAAGCATAGTAGGACCACCTATATCAATAAATTCTATTTTATCTTCAAAGCTCAAATTTTCTTTAACTTTTTCAAAGAAAGGATATAAATTTACAATTACATAATCTATTGTATCTATATTTTTTTCCTTTAAAGTATTCATATGTAATTTATTATCCCTCAGTGCAAGTATTCCACCATGGATATTGGGGTGTAAAGTTTTTACTCTGCCATCTAGCATCTCATCAAATTTTGTAATCTTACTCACTTCTATAACAGGTATATTATTTTCAAGCAGATATTTATATGTTCCACCTGTTGAAATAATTTCAATGTTTTTGCTAACTAAGAACTTAGCCAAGTCTAAGATACCTGTTTTATCAAATACCGAAATTAAAGCTCTTTTCATTATAAAACTCCTATTTTTTTATTAATTTTTTCACAACTCTAGGAAGTAACTTCCATTCTTTTTCTAAAACTAAACTTTGAATCTCTTCAGGGGAAGTAGCTGAACTTATATCAACTTTTTCTTGTTCTATTATAGCTCCAGCATCAATTTCTTCATTAACATAATGAACAGTACAGCCACTTTCTTTTTCAGAATTTTTAAATACTTCCTGATGAACTTTCATTCCATACATACCAGAACCGCCATACTTTGGTAAAAGTGAAGGATGAATATTTATTATTTTATTCTTATATTTTTTTAAAAGTTCACCATTTAAGATTGATAGAAAACCCGCTAATACAACTAAATCTATCTCTCTTTTTTCAAGTAATTTTAAAATTTTTTCAGAGATTTCATTTTTTTCAAATTGAAAAAAATCTATATTATTCTCTTTTGCAATTTGCTCAGCTCCACATTTTCTATCAGCTATGACACAATCTAAATTTATTCCATTTTTTATTAGTTGTCGCATATTAGAGCCACTACCAGAAACAAGAACAGCTATTTTAGACATAAACTATTATTTCCCTTCTGTATATAGCCGATTTCGTAAGCTTCTTCTCCGAGATTTCTTAAAAACTCTATAATGGCTTCTGTATCTTTTTCATCAACGACTAAAGTAAAGCCAACACCCATATTAAATGTACCATACATTTCATTTTCTTCAATACTACCTCTTTCCATAGTTAGTTTAAATATTTCTGGGACTTTTATCTTATTTTTAAATACAACAGGCGAAAGTTCTTTAGACATACAACGAGGTAAATTTTCTATAAGCCCTCCTCCTGTTATGTGAGCCATTCCATTTACATTAAATTTTTCAAGAAGAGCTAATATATTTTTTACATATATTTTTGTAGGTGTTAACAATATATCCGCTACTTTCTTCTCTCCAAATTCTTTTGTTTTTATTATCTCTTCATAGTCTTTAAAAATTTTTCTAACTAAAGAATAACCATTACTATGGAAACCGCTTGAAGAAATGGCAATTATTTTATTTCCTTCTTTAACTTTAGAGCCATCAATTAGGTTTTCTTTTTCAACTATACCCACGCAGAAACCAGCTATATCATAGTCACCATCTTTATAAAAACCTGGCATTTCTGCTGTTTCACCACCAACTAAAGCAGCCCCTGCTTGAAGACAACCTTCTGTAACTCCTAAAACAAGTTCAGCAGCAACATCTGCATCTAATTTTCCACAAGCTAAATAATCTAAGAAAAATAAAGGCTTTGCCCCATGACATAACACATCATTAACACACATTGCAACACAATCTATTCCAACTGTATTATATTTTTTTTGTTTTAAAGCAATCTCTAGTTTTGTCCCAACTCCATCAGTTCCAGAAATAAGAACAGGATTTTTATATTGACCTAATTCATACATAGCTCCAAAACTTCCTAAATTTGTTAAAACTGACTTATTATGAGTCTTTAGAACATTTTTTTTCATAAGTTCAACAGCTCTGTATCCTTCTTCTTTATCTACACCTGATGATTTATAAGAATTTGACATTTATTTTCCTCCACTACTTTTATTTAAAGCAATCCATATTACAATTTAATCCATTTAAAGCTTTTGTTAAGTTTTCTATTGATAAGTATTCTAAAGTTGTAGCACCTATATGTTGTCTAATTTCTTCAACTGACATAATATTTCCTATTAGTTCTTTATCACTGGCTATACTTGCACCAAAATATGCTTCACTTATTACAACTGGTGATGCTGATCTAAAATGTACTTCTTTTGCACCAGCCTCATAGAGAATTTTTATTAAAATTTTTGAAGTTGTTCCTCTCACAAGAGAATCGTCAACAACAACAACTCTTTTATCTTTTATCAGAGTTTTCATGGCATTTAGTTTTAATCTAACTGCCATCTCTCTTGAAGCTTGCCCAGGCATAATAAAAGTCCTACCTATATACTTATTTTTTAATAGAGCTGTTGCATAGGGGATTCCACTGGCTTCTGAAAATCCTATTCCAGCTGGAACACCCGAGTCAGGAACTCCTATTACAAAATCTGCTTCAATAGGATTTTGTTCATAAAGATACTTTCCACAGGCATGTCTAGCCTCGTATACACTTAAACCGTCCATAACGCTATCTGGTCTACCAAAATATATATATTCAAAAGAAGAATAAGATCTTTTTTTTGTGTCGCTATATTTTATAGATTCCATTCCGTTTTTATCAATTATAAGCATTTCTCCAGGTTCAATATCTCTTATTAGTTCTGCTCCTATGCTGTCAATTGCACAAGATTCAGAAGCGATGACATAGGTACCATCTTTAAATTGTCCTAAGCAAAGAGGTCTAGTACCTAATGGGTCTCTTACTGCAACTAATTTATCTTCTATAATAATTGCCATTGCAAAAGCCCCTTCGATGGCTCTTATAGTATTTAATATAGCGTTTTTATAGCCATATTTTGCATTCTTCCCAATTAATTTTAATATAATTTCTGTATCAGTTTCAGTTTGAAACATTGAACCATTTTCTAGTAAATCATTAACTATAGCTTGTGTATTAATTAAATTTCCTGCATGTACAAGAGAAACCTTACCTAATAATGAGTCCCCTCTTAATGGTTGATAATTTCTGAATGAAGTTCCATTTTCTACACCATATTTTACATGGCCTACTAAAATATTTCCCTTATAACTATTTAAATCTTTAACTGAAAAAACATCTGCAACTAAGCCTTTTCCTTTTATAGTTTTGTGTCTTATAGCTTCTTCTGAGATGGAATCACATATAGTTATTCCAGCACTTTCTTGTCCTCTGTGCTGTAGAGCATAAAGACCATAATATGCTATAGAAACCAAATCATCTCTATAGCCTTCAGTGTATAAAGCAAAAATTCCTCCTTCTTCAATTTTTTTTACCATTTTTGAACTTCCCATTTTATTAGTTTCCTCCTAATTCTAAACCTCTATACTTTTATATTTATAATTTTTTATAAGTTTGATAATTTTTAGTTTTTTCCGCCAAGTCTTTTAAATATTTCTAAATAAGCATCTTCTACATTTCCTAAATCTCTTCTGAATCTATCTTTATCAAGCTTTTCACCTGTTTCTTTATCCCAGAATCTGCAAGTATCTGGAGTTATTTCATCTGCAAGTAATATTTCACCTTTTGAATTTTTTCCAAACTCAATTTTAAAATCTACTAAAATAATTCCTAATTTATCAAATTTTTCTTTTAAAAGATTATTTATTTTTTTTGTTATCGAATAAATCTCTTCTAGTTCTTCATAAGTAGCTAGATTTAAAGCAACAGCATGGTGATCGTTAATAAGAGGATCACCATATTCATCATTTTTATAACAGATTTCAAAAATAGTATTGCTAGGTCTAGTTCCTTCTTTTATTCCTACTCTTTTAGCCATAGATCCAGCAATCAAATTTCTTGTTATAACCTCTAATGGGAATATCTCAACCTTTTGACAAAGTTGTTCTCTATCATTTAATTTTTTTACAAAATGAGTTTTTATACCATTTTCTTCCAATAAATTAAAAATTACAGTTGTAATCTCATTATTTAAAATTCCTTTATTTTTTATAGTTCCCTTCTTTGCACCATTTCCTGCTGTAGCATCATCTTTATAGTGAACAATTACTAAATTTTCATCATCAGTCTTATATAATTGTTTAGCTTTTCCTTCATAAATAAAATCTCTTTTTTCCATTTTTTCTTCTCCTTTTACATTTTATAAAACCCAAAGTTATATAATTTAAAATTCTACTTTTCTTTCATTATCAGCTATAAATTTTTCTTTCATTTCTTTTCTAAATCTAGCTAATTTTTCTTTAAGTTCAGGATATTTAATTGATAGTATTTGAACTGCAAGCATTCCTGCATTGTATGAATTATCTATTCCAACTGTTGCAACCGGAATAGATTTTGGCATCTGTACTATAGAATATAGTGCATCCAAACCACCTATAGCTCCATTTAAAGGAACACCTACAACAGGAAGTAAAACTTTAGAGGCTATAACTCCGGGTAAATGTGCTGCAAGTCCAGCTCCGGCAATAATTACTTCCACTCCTCTTTCCTGTACATCCACTAAAACTTCTTCTAGCTTTTCT
Source organism: Fusobacterium sp. (assembly GCF_030528405.1). Classification (GTDB taxonomy): domain Bacteria; phylum Fusobacteriota; class Fusobacteriia; order Fusobacteriales; family Fusobacteriaceae; genus Fusobacterium. The sequence continues at coordinate 6,509 of NZ_JAUMYY010000005.1, read as the reverse complement.
GGAACCCTATGTGCTGATAAAACATATGCTTCAAAATCAATTCCAAATTCTTTTAAGCAAGTGGCAGCTCCTTTCATCTTATCTTTATCTGACTGACTTCCAAAAAATATTGCTACTTTCATCTCAACCCCTCTTTTTTAATTTTTTATTTAAAATATTTAATTCCATTTAAGAAAATATTTTGGTCCAATTTACCATCTATATTCTTAAATATCCCATCAGAATATCTTTCCGAATGTCCCATTTTTCCTAAAATTTTTCCATCAGGTGAAATTATCCCCTCAATAGCTAAACTTGATCCATTAGGATTAAATCTAAATTCGTTTGTAGCTTCTAAATCAAAGTTTACATACTGAGTTGCTATCTGATTATTTTTTATAAGTTCTTTTAAAGTTTCTTCATCGGCATAGAATCTTCCTTCTCCATGAGATACCGGTATATCAAAACTATCTCCTATTTCAAAAGATGATAGCCATGGAGAAGAATTTGAAACTATCTTTGTTTTTACCATTTGTGAAATATGTCTGCCTATTTTATTAAAAGTCAAAGTTGGTGATTTCTCATCCAATTTTCCTATCTTTCCATAAGGAAGAAGCCCAGATTTAATAAGAGCTTGGAAACCATTACAAATTCCTAAAATAAGTCCGTTTCTTTCCATGAATTTTTCTATTGCTTCCTTTATTCTTGGATTTTGTAAAATTGCAGCTATAAATTTTCCTGAACCATCAGGCTCATCTCCTGCACTGAATCCTCCCGGCAAGACAAAAATTTGAGAATTTTCTAAGTCTTTAACGATTTGCTCTATCGAATCTCTTATAAAATCCTGATTTAAATTTCTGAATAATCTTATCTTAGATTCTCCACCATTTTTATTAAATACATTGTACATATCATATTCTGAATTTGTTCCCGGGAAAGCAGCTATCAAGACTCTTGGTTTTGCAACTGTTATTGAGCTTTTCAATATTTTTTTCTCAGTATTTTGACCCAAATCTTTATATACTTCAACTTTCTCATCTAACTTATGAGGGAATATAGTATCCAATTTTGCTAACCATTTTTCCTCAACTTTTTCCAGACATATTTTTTCTTTTGAAGTCTTGATAGCAAATTCACTTATTGTTTCTCCTAAGTATACTGCATTTTTATATTCTAATTTATCTGTAGATTCAACTACTATACTTCCAGGTCTTAGAGAAAATAAGTCAATTTCTTCATTTTCCAAATTAAATCCTATTCTGTTTCCAAAACTCATTTTTGATAAAGCCTCTGAAAGTCCTCCGGCTTTGATAGCCATAGCTGAAACTATTTTTTCTTCTTTCATATTTTTTAATACAAAATTAAAATTTTCTTTTAATTCTTTACTGTCAAAGAAAAATTTATCATCCATTTTATTTTCAATTAAATATAGTTTATTTCCGCTTTTTTTGAACTCAGGTGAAATAACATTATCAATATTGACTGAAGTCACAGCAAATGAAATTAGAGTTGGTGGTACATTAATATCATTAAACGTACCGCTCATAGAATCCTTCCCTCCAATGGCTGCAATTTCAAAATCTTTTTGAACCTTTATAGTACCTAAAAGAGCTAGTAATGGTTTAGACCATTTGTATGCATCTTTTCCTAATTTTTCAAAGTATTCTTGGAACGAGAGTCTGGCTTTAGTATAGTCAACCCCGGCTGCAACAAGTTTTGCCAATGATTCAACTACTGCATACATAGCTCCGTGATATGTTGACCATTCACTTACATAAGGATTAAACCCATATGTAATAGCGGAAGCTGTCTTGGTATCTTTATCTAAAACAGGAAGCTTAGCAATAGAAACATCAATAGGAGTCATTTGATATTTCCCACCAAAAGGCATAAGAACTGTTCCCGCTCCCACCATAGAATCAAACATTTCACATAGACCTTTTTGTGATGCCACATTCAATTTAGAAATATTTTCCACCCATTTTTCTTCTAAATTTAAGTACTTGTTTTCAGCTTTAAATGGACTTGCTTTTTTAGCATAATCTTTTACTTCCACTTTAACTGTTTGTTTAATTCCATTTGTATTTAAGAAAGCTCTAGATATGTTTACAATATCTTTTCCCTTCCATCTAAGAATTAATCTTGCTTCTTTTGTAACTCTTCCTACAACTGTTCCCAGCAGATTTTCTTCAGCAACATATTTTAAAAACTCGTCAGTATCTTCTTTAGAAACTATTATTGCCATTCTTTCTTGTGACTCTGATATGGCAAGCTCTGTACCGTTAAGCCCATCATACTTTGTTGGAACCAAATCAAGATTTACTTCAACTCCGTCAGCCAATTCTCCTATGGCAACTGAAACTCCTCCTGCCCCAAAATCATTACATTTTTTTATTAACTTTGTTGCCTTAGGATTTCTAAATAGTCTTTGAATTTTTCTTTCTTCTGGTGCATTTCCTTTTTGAACCTCAGCACCACATAGTAGTAGTGAATCATCTGTATGTTCTTTCGACGAACCTGTTGCTCCACCACAACCGTCCCTTCCTGTCTTTCCACCTATTAAAATTATGCTGTCTTCCGGAGCGGGACTTTTTCTTACAACATTTTCTACGGGAGCTGCTGCAACAACTGCTCCTACTTCCATTCTTTTAGCCTTATAGCCCTCATGGTATATTTCAGAAACTAGGGAAGTCGCTATTCCTATTTGATTTCCATAAGATGAATAACCGCTTGCTGCCCCCTTAGTTATTTTTTTCTGTGTCAATTTGCCCTTTAAAGTATCTTCCACTCTTTCTAAAGGATTAGCTGCTCCACTCACTCTGATTGCTTGATATACATAAGCTCTTCCTGAAAGCGGATCTCTTATTGCACCTCCTAAACAAGTTGATGCTCCTCCAAAAGGCTCTATTTCTGTAGGATGATTATGAGTTTCATTCTTAAACATCAGTAACCATTTTTCTATAGCTTTCTTCCCTGAAAAATCCTCTGTTTCAACATCTATATAAACAGAGCAGGCATTATTTTCTTCAGAAACTTCTAAATCTTCAAGTTTTCCTGTTTTTCTTAAATATTTCCCCATTACAGTTGCCATATCCATAAGTGAAATATCTTTATGTGGAGCAACTATATTTTTAATTTCTAAATAATTTTGAAATTCTTTTGACATATCCTTTCCAAATTCTGATTCAGGAAATTCTACATTTAATATCTTAGTTTCAAAAGTTGTATGTCTACAGTGATCTGACCAATATGTATCAAATACTTTAATTTCTGTTTCAGTTGGATTTCTTTTCTCTTCCTTAAAATAATCCTGAATATATTTTAAATCTTCAAAAGACATTGAAAGAGCCAAGTCATCTCTTAATTTTTTCAATTCTTCCTCAGATAATTTTAAAAAGTCATCATAAGTTACAACCTCTGTATTAAATACTATATCTTCTTTTGCTAATAAATTAAGATCTTTTTCCCTTGTTTCAATAGGATTTATATAGAAATTTTTTATTTTATTGAATTCTTCATCTGTCAAATCTCCGGATAAAATTATTAACTTTGCAGTTTTTATCTCTACATTTTTCTCCCCCTCAACAACTATATCTATACATTGTAGAGTTGAATCTGCTCTTTGATCAAATTGTCCCGGAAGATATTCCACTGCAAAATATTTTTTCCCAGTCAGGTCAATTTTTTCAAAAATATTATCAGTTACAACTTCTGAAAGAATCATCCTTTTTATTTTTTCTACATTTTCTTGCTTACCAGATAAGTTAAAGAGATCATAGCAGTTGATAAGTCTTAAATCTTCTAAAGAGTTTATGTTTAACTCTTCTTTAAACTGTGCCAACAATCTTTTTGCATCCAGATCAAAACCATTTTTCTTCTCTACAAAAAATCTTAAATCTGACATTTTTCTCCTCCATATAATTTTTTCACTATAAAATTAAAATTAATAAATATATATTATAAATTTTACATTTGGGTATCTAAGAAAAATTTTCATTTCTTCGAAACTCAATTCCCATAAACTAATTTGATAACCATACTGTGATAACTCTAGTGTTTTCTTCGAGCTAATGCTCTCGAAATTCACTGAGTTTCACATTTGGGTATCTAAGAAAAATTTTCGTTTCTTCGAAACTCAATTCCCATAAACTAATTTGATAACCATACTGTGATAACTCTAGTGTTTTCTTCGAGCTAATGCTCTCGAAATTCACTGAGTTTCACATTTGGGTATCTAAGAAAAATTTTCGTTTCTTTGAAACTCAATTTTTCTAAGATAACCATAAAAAAATCTGGGTACACTCTACCCAGATTAAAGCACAACAAAAAAATTGAAAAAATTTTTCTTAGTTATTTTATTTTTCTTTTTCATATATAATTCAACTCTTTCTATATTTAAGTACATTACTATCCTCCTAATTTTATCAACCAATAAAAAATTTACTTTAAGCAAAATAGTAAAGTCCTTTTTTCGTAGTGGTTAATTTACGGTCAACCGTAGAGACACTTGTCCATATTCACAAGCATATACGAATAATATTCAATTCCTTATATATGATACAGTATTTTTAAAAAATTGTAAATAGTTTTGTTATTTTACAACTTTCATTTTACAACTTTTATTATTTTCAATTAAGGTTTTAAAATCATTTATTCCTATCAGGATTTTCTTCATTTGGATCCCTCCTTTTAAAGAGTTTAATCTTCTTTTTTAATTTCTTCTATTCTATCAAAATATTCATATAATTTCTTTAAAAATAATATTAATATAAATAATCGTAATGTAGTTTAGAGTTTATTATATTCTTCATAATTTTTATAACCATAACAAACAGAATTTCTAAAATTATAGTGATTTATATCATTATTTAAAAGCCAAGAAAAATAATTTATAAAATCTTCTCCATATATTACTCTTATGTTATCATCTTTTAATAAATTCTCTAAATTTTTTCTTTTTTTGTATAGAATTACCTTTTGCGTATAATTCTATCTAATCAATAAACTTTTTTCAAATTAAAATACTCTTTTTCACTTCTTTCTTTTTTATAAAAATTTGCTATTGAGTACATTTTTTTTGAATAAGATTTTTTATTTGCTATTATAAGTTCATATTTTTTAGGAATTTTTATAATTTCTTCCTCATTAAATAAATCAGCCTCAAAAGATTTTTCTTCAACTTCTAAAAAATCTCTCATTTCTATAAACTTTTCTTTTTTTATGAAAGTTTTTACATAATTTAAAGCATTGTCGTAATAATTACTTCCCTTTGTGTAAAGGATCAAATCAAGGTTATTAAAAAATTTAGTCGAATTTTTATTAGTTACTCCAAAAGTTATAAGAGAATCAGCACATAGAATTTTTAAAAGCTTTTTATTTCTATAATCTTCTTCTTCTTTATTTTCCAGAGCAATTAAGATTATATCTGAGGTTCTTGCCTTTATTTTATGATAGTTATTTAAAATTTTATTGTAGTTGAAATCATTAATTAATAATATTCCTAAGTTATTTAATGAGAAAAACCAAGGATTTTTATAATTATAGTAATCTAAAGAATATGAAAAGGCACTGGACATATCCTCCAGAAAATCTTTTAAGAAAGGAAAATAAGTTTTAAACTTATTAAAAGCTTGTATAAAAGAATCCATATTAAATTTTCTAAGATTCTCCAAATATAAGACAGCTTCTATATCAAGATCATTGGCTAAGTAGTCTTTATCAGTTATTGCAACAACATTATCTAAGATTTCTTTTTTTAACTCATTTTTTATATACTTTATAAGAGCATAGTCCTTATCAAAATCTTTTGACATTATCCTTACAACAGCAATGTACTTATTTGGATTTTCTATAAATTCATTTATAACATCAGAGAAAGTTTGCTCATCTATCAATATCATTTTTCTATTTTTTATTTTCATATAAATACCTACCCTATCTATTTAGTTTTCTAATTGCTTTTATAATCTCTTTGTTTTTAGTTGCCTTAGCATATAATTTCATAAATTTTTCAAAATTGTCCTCATCTAAATTTAATTCTGTTTTTATATAGTCTTCTAATTTTTTTATTTCCTGTGGAAACAACATTGGTTTTGTTGAGTTATTAATTTCTTCAACACTTTTGTCACCATTTAGGAAAAAAATTATTTTTTTCCAATTATCCATAGGATCTATTTTTCTCAGAAGCATAATGCTTCTATAATCAAGTTCTGGAACTTCAGGAAAGCCTTTTCTTTTTAAAAAGGCAAGAGTTTCTTCATCACCATAAGTGAAGGATAAAAGTTCTCCAGCCTTTCTCATATTCATTATTTTTGGCAACTTTGTAATAATGTTATTTGTTCTTAAATACTTTGATAAAGGTATTAATTTAACAGCTGAATAAAAAGCTATGGCAAATTCATTAAAACTTAAATTTTCCATGAGTTCATTATTTTCAATTAATTTTATCATTGAGTTAATTTTATTAAAGTCAATCATTTTTACTCCTATTAAAAATTATTTTAAATAATTATTTATTTAAATATATCATT
>NZ_JAUMYY010000004.1:48044-62822 GCF_030528405.1 Fusobacterium sp. | reverse complement strand
TTTTTAAGAGAGGCTATGCAGGAAAGAGAGTAAAAAAACTATTAGAGATTTAAATATTAAAATATAATAGTTTGATATTTTATATAAAGAGAAAGCATTAATTTATCTTGACAAAGAAAATTTAAAAGTTTACTATAAAAATAAAAGCATAGAAGAGGTGGTTTAAATGTTTCATAGGGAAGTATATGTGGAGAGAAGAAAAAAATTAAAGGAAAAATTTAAAGAGGGTATAATTTTAATTCCTGGAAATAATGAATCTCCTCTTGATTGTACAGCAAATTGCTACCCTTTTTTACAAGACGCAACATTTAGATATTATTTTGGTATAGATCATCCAGGTTTAATTGGTTTAATGGATTTAGACAGTGGAGAAGATATAATTTTTGGAAATGATTATACTATATCGGATATTATTTGGATGGGTAAACAAAAATTTCTAAGAGAAATGGCTGAGGAAGTTGGAGTTGATAAATTCCTTGAAAAAGAAAATTTAAAGGTGTATTTAAAAGGAAGGAAAAATATATACTTTACTAATCAGTATAAAAGCGACATTATAATGTATATAAGCTCTTTATTAGGTATAGATCCCTATAGCTTTGATAAACAGACTTCTTTTGATTTGGTAAAGGCTATAATAGAGCAAAGGAATATAAAAACTGATATAGAGATAGAGGAAATTGAAAATGCAGTAAATATTACAAAGGAAATGCATTTAGCAGCTATGAGAAATGTTAGGGCTGGTATGAAAGAATATGAGCTGGTAGCAGAGGTTCAAAAGGAAGCTAAAAGAGCTAATGCTTATTTCTCATTTCAGATTATATTAACAAAAAATGGGCAGATTCTTCATAATCATAGGCATAAAAATACTTTGCAAGAGGGAGATTTAGTTCTTTTAGATTGTGGTGCAATAAATGAAAATGGATATTGTGGTGATATGACTACGACTTTTCCAGTAAGTGGTAAATTTACTGAAAGGCAAAAAAAGATACATAATATAGTTAGAGATATGTTTGATAGAGCTTTTTCTTTAGTTAAAGCTGGAGTTTTCTATAGAGATATTCATTTAGAAGTTTGTAAGCTTATGGCGGAGAATTTAAAAAAATTGGGACTGTTAAAGGGAAATATAGAGAATTTAGTTGAAGCAGGAGCACATGCACTTTTTATGCCTCATGGTTTAGGGCATATGATGGGAATGACAGTGCATGATATGGAAAATTTTGGAGAGGTCAATGTTGGCTATGATGAGGAAATAGAAAAATCTAAGCAATTTGGCTTGTCTTCTTTAAGATTAGGAAGAAGGCTTAGAGCTGGTTATGTATTTACAATAGAGCCCGGAATTTATTTTATTCCAGAATTATTTGAAAAATGGAAGAATGAAAAGAAGTATGAGGAATTTTTAAATTATGATGAAATAGCTAAGTATATGGATTTAGGTGGTATAAGAATGGAAAGAGATGTTTTAGTTAGTGAAGATGGAGCAAGAATTTTAGGGGATAAATTTCCAAGAACTGCTGATGAGATAGAGAAATTTATGGCAAGTTTATAGAAAAATTAATATAAATAAAAAGGGCTGTTGCAAATTTTTAATTACACTCAAAATCTCAAACACAAGATTGGAAGTGCAGTTCAAAGCAACAGCCTTTTATATCTATTATTTCCCCATTATTGATAAAAATTTAGTCCAAGGGACATTTTTTTCCTTTTCAAAAATATTATCAAAACTATCTTTGTTCCATTCTATAAAATTTTTAGGGTCCATAGCTAGACCATTATATTTTACTTCATAATGCAGATGAGAACCAGTTGATACACCAGAATTTCCACCAGCTGCAATAATTTTTCCCTTTCCAACTATATCCCCAACTTTGACATAAATTTTACTCAGATGTGCATAGAGGGTTTGAAAGCCATAGATATGATCAATGATAACTACATAACCATAACCTCTTTTCACTCCTGCAAAACTTACTACTCCCATTGCACTGGAGAGAATATCTTCGCCCGTATAAACTTTTAAATCAATGCCATAGTGCATTCTTTTAACTCCCCAAACGGGGTGAATCCTTATGCCGAAAGGGCTAGTAATTTTTGCTACTTTTTTAAGAGGATAGCCACTGGGGATAAGATTTAGAACAACTTCTTTTTTTTCATTAGGAAGCTCATTTAAACAGTGGAAGTCATTATTTTCTATTTCCTTTAATTCTTTTTCCCTAAGTAACATTTCCTGTTCCAGTTCTTCTTTTAATCTCTTTTCTTCCTCTTCTTTTATCTTTTGCTCTTCCAAATATATTTTTGCTAAAATGATACTTTCCTCAGTTTCTTTCACATAGTTTTTATATTGAAAGTATTTTAATAATAGAAAAGTTGTTCCTCCTACTAATGTAAAAGAAATAAAAAATATAAAAAAATATTTTAAATATTTAAAATATTTTTTTATGCTTTTTTTCTCTTTTAGCTCCTCTATTCCATTTATTTCATTTAGTTTTTTCTTTTTAAAACTTTCTAAAAGCTCTAATTGAATTTTATTTTTCTCATTCATATTTCATCTATTTAACAAAAAAGTTTAAATATTCCTCCTAATTAAAGAAATTTAAAATGTGGATAACCATATAAAAATTAAAAAACACTTTCAAAAAAATTTTATTTAGTTTTAATTATAGAAATATTTTATTATATTTTGCCTATCTAAGCAATAAAAATTTTTAAATAAACCAAAAGAAAAAAAGAGGATGAAGCATATTAAAACTTGAAGTCTTAAATATGCAGCATCCCGCTTATATATTAAGGCATTTTATAATTTGAACTGCGTTAGTTGCAGCACCCTTTCTAACTTGATCACCACAACACCATAGAGCAAAGCCATCAAGAACTTCATCTCTTCTAATTCTACCAACTTCAACTATATCAGTATCAGAAGTGTTTAAAGGCAGAGGTAAGTTTGGCAAATCTACAAGTTTTACACCAGCACTATTTTTTATTGCCTCAGTTATTTCTTGCTTTGTAAGTTTTTTTTCAGTTCTAAAACTCAAAGATATGCTATGGCTTCGAATAACAGGGACCCTAACACAGGTACAAGTAACTTTTAAATCGGGATTATGCAAGATTTTTCTTCCTTCATTTTGCATTTTCATTTCTTCGGCGGTGTAATCGTTGGATAAGATCTCAGAGATTTTAGGTATACAATTATAAGCAATTTGATGAGAAAAAACATCAGTTTTAACTTCTCTATTGTTTAAAATATCTTGAACTTGATTTTCTAACTCATAAATTCCATTAACACCAGCTCCAGAAACAGCCTGATATGTGCTTGCTATAATATCTGTAATTTTAGAAATTTTATTGACTCCATAGATTGCCATCATTGCAATTATTGTACTACAATTTGGATTAGCTATTATGCCTTTATGTTTAAGTGCGTCCTTAGCATTTATTTCTGGAACTACAAGAGGAACATCTTCATCTAATCTAAAAGCACTACTGTTATCAATATATACTGCTCCAGCTTTTTTTATAGAAGGAGCAAATTTTTTAGACATATCACTTTCAACAGCTCCTAAAACAATATCTAAACCTTCAAAAGAATTTTCTTTAGCTTCTTCGACAACAATTTCTCTTCCTTTAAACATATATTTTTTTCCTATACTTCTTGCACTTGCCAATAATTTTAATTCTGTTACAGGAATATTCTGTTCCACAAGACAGCTCAACATTTGCTGCCCAACAGCTCCTGTAGCTCCCAATATAGCTATTTTCATTTGTTTTCTCCTTTCACAATAAACCTGTCATAAATACAATTAATTGCCTTTTCAAAATCACTATTATCAACACCGACAATTACATTAATTTCATCTATACCTTGGCTAATAGTCTTTATATTGATATTATTTGAACCCAGTTCTGCAAATAGTTTTCCAGACATACCTGGTCTTTTTGACATAGCTCTGCCGACAACGGCTATCAAAGATAGATTATCAACAACACTGATATGTTCAAAGGCAATCTTTTCTTTTAACTTAGATATAATCATATATCTATCTTCTTCAATTTTCTGAGTTTCAACTACGATATTAATGGCATCAATACCAGCCTGAATGCCTTCAAGGTTAATATTGAAATCTTCAAAAATCTCTAAAGTTTTCTTTAACAATGAAATTTCACTGGAAAGGTTTATTTTTGTACAATTAAAAACAGTAAAATCTTTTTTTCCTGCAATACCTGTTATAAAGCCTGGACTTTTTTGCTCATCTCTTTCACTACAGTCATGAACTATCATAGTTCCAGAATTTTCAGGCTCATTTGTATTTTTTATATTGATTGGTATTTTCTTTTCTCTAACAGGGAATATAGTTTCTTCATGCAAAACATTAGCACCCATAAAACTAAGCTCACGCAGCTCATCATAGGTAATATATTTTATTCTCTTTGGATCACTGACTATTCTAGGGTCGGCAACCAATATTCCAGAAACATCAGTCCAGTTCTCATAGATAGAAGCATTGACTAAACTTGCAATTATAGCACCAGTAATATCACTACCGCCCCTTGACATAATTTTTATTTTTCCATTAGGAAGAGAACCATAAAAGCCAGGGATAACAATTTTTTTATTGCTATTTAATTTAGTTTGTAATGCTTCATTGCTCCTTTCAAAATTTATTTTTCCGTTGTAATCAAATAAGATTACGTCTTTCGCATCAATGAAGTCAGCATTTAGGTATTCAGCTAAACAAAGCCCAGCCAAATACTCTCCTCTTGAAACTAAGTAATCTATACTTACATTTTTTGTCATAGATTTTTTTATTTTTTCAAATTCGCTGTCCAAATCAATTTTTAAATTCAGTTCTCTTTTTATAGTTTTATATTTTTCTTCTATTATGTTAAAAAGACTGTGAAAAGGTACACCATATTTTATATGTGCATGGGATAAATAAAGCAAATCAGTTACTTTGTGGTCCTCATTATCTGATTTTCCACAAGCACTCGTAACTATAAATTTTCTGCTTATATCACTATCTACTATATTTTTAACTTTTTTAAACTGCCCTGCATTTGCAACAGAACTTCCTCCAAATTTTACAACCTTTATCATAAATTCATCTCCGCTATAAATGTTTTATCATCTATTAAATTCTCTATATCTTTTAATTTTACCACTTTTGTAATAATAGTATCAATATCAATTTTTTCAAGTATAATATCTTTAAATTTATCTATATTATCAGTTCTAATATAAAAATTGCTGGAATAATTATTTTTGATATTAAGTTTTTCTAAGATTTTAGGGTTTAGCTCTCTATTTTCATAGATAGAAATAATATCTTGTACTACAGCATGTGCAGTTGGGTATTTTCCAGCACCCTGTCCTATATAGGAAGATTCTCCTAAAAATTCGCTACTAAGTTTTACACAGTTTAAATTTTTAGGAATATGAGCAATGTTCTCACTATTTTTTATAAATTTTGGAAGGACAAAGATGTTTAAATTCTCGCCTTCTTTATTAGCTCTTCCTATCAATTTGGTAATTCTATTATGTTTTATTGCAAAATCTATATCTTTTTTTGTTATATTACGAATACCGAAAAAAATTATATCTTCTAGTTTGATAGAAGAGTCCCAAATAAAATTTGCACTTAGACAACACTTATACTTTACATCATGGGCATCAATATCATCAGTTGGATCACTTTCTGCATAACCTAAATTTTGAGCTTCTTTTAAAACTAGAGAAAAATCTTTTTCCTGATTAGTCATAGAATCTAAAATATAGTTTGTGGTACCATTGAAAATTCCTTCAAAGGAAGAGATTTTATCTATTCTTTTGATATGGCGAATATTTTCCATCCAAGGAATGCCACCACCAACACTTGCTTCAAAAGCAAGACCGACAGAATTTTCTTTGGCTAGATTTACCAAGTTTTCATAGTGAGTTGCCATAACTTTTTTATTGCTTGTTACAACATTTTTCTTAGCTTTTAAAGCCATACTGATATATTTAAAGGCAGTGTCGACTCCGCCTATACATTCTACAATTAAATCAATATCTGGGCTTAATAAATCATTTATATCTGTTGTTCTCCTCTCATCACTTATTTCATCCATACTTTTAACTAAAATTTTAGAGAGCTTGATATCTTTTTGACTAGCATCTATTATTTCTTTTACGCCACTTCCAACAACTCCACATCCTAACAAACCAATATTCATGTCTTTCCTCCCTATTTTTCATACAGAAATAGACTTGCAATTTCGTTGGAAACATAGTATCATCTTTCTAAAATAAGTCAAGGAGAAATTTAAAAATATGGAAATATTTGTCAGCAGTAGAAATAAAAAAGAAAAATGTTTTGCAAAGGAAGCAATTATACAAGGGCTTGCAAAAGATGGAGGACTTTTTACTCCTTTAGACATAGAAAAAAGAAAAATTGATATAAAAAAATTTATGAATTTGTCTTATCAAGAGATAGCTTATATAATTTTTTCAACTTTTTTTGTTGATTTTTCAGAACAGGAAATGAAAGAAATCATACATAGAGCTTACGATAAAAATTTTTCAGTTAAAGATGTAGTAAACTTATCAAAAATTGGCAAGAGCTATATGTTAGAACTGTACCATGGCCCAACTGCGGCATTTAAAGATTTAGCCCTAACAGTATTGCCGCAACTTTTAAAAACAGCCTATAAAGATGAGAACAAAAAAGTGTATATTTTAACTGCAACAAGTGGTGATACAGGAAAAGCAGCCTTAGAAGGCTTTAAAAATGTTGAAAATACTTTTATTACTGTTTTTTATCCAAATAAAGGAGTTAGCTTAATTCAAGAAAAACAAATGAAGACTACAGTTGGTAAAAATGTAGAAGTAATAGCTATAAATGGAAATTTTGATGATTGTCAAAGCTTAGTCAAAAAATGTTATGAACAGATTAAAGTTGAGCATGTACAGCTGAGTAGTGCTAATTCTATTAATATAGGAAGATTGGTTCCACAGATTGTATATTATTTTAAAGCCTATGTGGACTTAGTGAAAAATAATGAAATAACATTGGGTGAGAAGGTAAATTTTGTTGTTCCAACAGGCAATTTTGGAAATATCTTAGCTGGTTATTTTGCTAAGTTGTTAGGTTGTCCAATAGACAAATTAATATGTGCATCCAATAAAAATAATATTTTAACTGATTTTATAAGGACAGGAATTTATGATAGAAATAGAGCTTTTCACAATACAATTTCTCCTTCAATGGATATTTTAGTGTCGAGTAATTTAGAGAGATTACTTTTTATTCTAAGTGACTATGATGATGAAAAAGTTTCAAAATATATGAAAGAATTACGAGAAGAAGGCAGATATATTATAGATAAAGAATTATTAGAAAAAATACAGCAACATTTTCTTGCTTTTTGTTGTGATGAAGAAAATTGTAAAAAAACTATAAAAGAGGCTTATGAAAAAGATAAAAGGCTTATAGATCCGCATACAGCGATAGCTTATTATGCTTCAAAGCAATATGAGGGAGAAATAAAAAATGTTATTTTATCCACTGCTTCACCTTATAAATTTTCAAATAGTGTTTTAGAAGCTATAAACTCTGAGAAAAGAGAGAATGAATTTGTGGCAATGTGTGAACTTAAAAAGATTACAGCTGAAGAAATACCAGCTAATCTAAGGCTTATAGAGGCTTTACCTGATTTACACAATAGAAGCATTGACATTGAAGATGGAATAAAAGTAGTTTTAGAAAGGATAGAGAAGTTAAAATGATAAGTATAAAAGTTCCTGCAACCAGTGCAAATTTAGGACCTGGTTTTGATACTATGGGTATGGCATTGAATATATTTAATATTTTTTATGTTGAAAAATCTGAAGATTTAGTTATTGAAAATGTAGAAGAAGAATTTAAGAATAGAAATAATTTATTTGTTATAGCTTATGATAGAGCTTTAGCAACAAAAAATATAAAAGCAAATGTATATGTAAAGTTCGAAACTTGTATTCCTCTTTCAAGAGGTTTAGGCTCTAGCTCTTCTCTTGTGGTCGCAGGAGTATTGGCAGCCAATCATCTCTATAATTTAGCCTTAACAAAACAAGAAATGCTTAATATTTGTAATGAAATAGAAGGACATCCAGACAATATAGCCCCTTGTTTATTAGGAGGCTTTGTGTCAACTGTGATTGATAAAAGCATTCCTCATTGTAAAAAAATAGATGTGAACGAAAAGTTTAAATTTACTGTTATGATACCAAATTTTGAGGTAAAAACAACTGCCGCCAGAGCAGTTATGCCTAAGCAAATAAGTATAGAAGATGCAGTATACAGTTTATCAAGAGCCGTATCTCTTTGTTTTGCTTTGCAAGATGGAAATGAGGAAAGATTAGCTATATCTTTTGATGATAAAATTCATGAACCCTATAGGAGAACTTTAATCCCAGATTTTTTTGATTTAAGAGATGAGGTTTTAAAAAAAGGGGCCTTAGCATTTATGATAAGTGGTTCAGGTTCAAGTTGTATTGCTATATCAACAGATAAAGAATTTTCAAGAAAAATAGACACAAAAAAATTAAAGGCAGAATGGAAATTAATTGACTGCGAACTTCACAGAGCTGAAGCAGAGGTTAAATTTTTATAAAAAATAATGAAATTATATATTTTTATATCATTAAAAATGGGGGCTGTTGCAATTGCAATAGCCCCCATTTAAAATTATTTTGCATTAAGTGCAGCCATTGTTATATAGTTGTAAGGCTTATTAAAATGAGGTAAGAAAAAGATATCCAGAAGTTTAAGTTTATCTATAGTAACTTTTTCTTGAATAGCAAGAGAGAAAAGATGAATTGCCATAGAGATATCTTGTTTAGAAGCTATCTGAGCACCAATTATAACTCTATCTTCTTTTCTATAAACTATTCTTATACTGACTTGTTCATTATTATGCTCCATAAAGTCTGGTTTTTGTAGGTCATGGAAAGTAGTTTCCATAGCATCTATACCTAATCTTTGAGCTTTTTCTAAAGTAAGACCAGTGGAAACCATATTGAAACCAAAAATAGAAATTCCATTTGAACCTTGAACTCCAAGGCTTTCTATTTTTCTTCCACATACATTGTGAGCAGCAACTATACCAGATCTAACTGCATTTGATGCAAGGGCAATATAGTTTACATCGTCAATGGCATTGTCATAAATAGTAGCACAATCACCTATGGCATAAACATCATCCAGATTTGTTTTTTGAGTTTTATCCACTATATAGGCACCATTTCTAAATGTGTTAATTTTTCCTCTTCCTAAAGCAGAATTTGGTTTAAATCCTATGCATAGGACAACCATGTCAACTTGATATTCTCCCTTATCAGTTACAACAGCTTCAACTCTTTTATTTCCTTTTATTTCTTTTACTAATTGTTTATAGTTAAGCTTTACTCCGTTATTCATAAGTTGAGTATCCATTTTATCTCTGAAAACTTTATCATAATATGTAGATAGACATTCATCACAAAAATCTATTAGATGAACATTTTTCCCCCAACGTTTAAAGGCTTCGGCAAGTTCAACACCAATATATCCTGCACCGACAACTGCTACAGTTTTTATTTCAGGTCTTTCTTTCAATTTATTTATAACATCTTCAGCTTGCTGATAAAGTTTAACAAATTGTACATTGTCTAAATCTTTTCCAGGTATACTAGGGTCAATAGAAAGAGAACCTGTCGACAGAATTAATTTATCATAAGTTTCTTCATATTTTTCTCTATTTTTTCCAAGGGCATAAACTATTTTCTTATCAAAATCAATTTCAGTGACTTCAGTTTCTAAATGTATTTTTGCTCCTTTAGCTTCTAATTTTTCTTTAGAAGAATAGAAAAGTCCTTCAGGTCCAGAAATTTGTCCACCTATCCATAGAGCCATACCACAACCTAAAAAACTTATGTTTGAATTTTTATCAAAGACAACAATTTCATTTCCTTTATAGTTATCTAACATCGTATTGATACAAGCTGTCCCTGCATGATTTGCTCCAACTACAACAATTTTCATTTTATCGCACTCCTTTTTAAATTTATATATTAAATTACTTTAGTTTATTTCATATTAATTTTATAATATTTAATTTTAATTTTGAAGTAAATATTTTTTTTATAAAAAAATTGATTAGATTTTTTTCAAAAATTTCCAATTTTAGTAAAATTATTATACAAATTTTATAAAAATACAAAAAATATATTAAAAAAAATATTTAATTGCAATATAAAATAGAAAAAACAAAATAATTGTACTCAGATAAAAAATGTATATTTTTTTTTCAAAATGTTTTTAATATAAAAAAAATTTTTAAAAATATACTATACAGAAATAAAATTATAGTGTATAATAAGCAATGAGTATGATGTATGACTTTTTATTTTGAATGTTCTTTTAATATTGTGATAAGCAACTATATTAGTTTTCCTTTTTTAATATTAAATTGTTCTATATGCTTTTATAGATATATTCAATTATATTAGCTACTTCATAATTCAATATTATTTATTATTTTTTTGGAGGTTAGAATGAAAGGTACTGTTAAATGGTTTAATAAGGAAAAAGGATTTGGATTTATTACTGGTGAGGATGGAAAAGATGTTTTTGCTCACTTCTCACAAATTCAAAAAGAAGGATTTAAAGAATTATTCGAAGGACAAGAAGTGGAATTTGAAATAACTGAAGGGCAAAAAGGTCCTCAAGCTTCAAATATAGTTGTTACAAAATAATTAGAAGATTTTAATTTAAATTCAAACTACCCCTCATAGATATGAGGGGCTTTTTTTATATCATAATCAAGAGTAAATATTATTGTTAATTCCTTTCAATTATGATATTATGAAAATAAAAACTCATAAAAGTGGAGGATGCAAATGAAAAAGAGGAAGTTTTTTCTATTTTTAGTTTTTTTATTAACAAGTTTAGTAAGTCTATCAGCAAGCTATAGAATTTCTAACCTTTCTATTATAGGTGTTTTAAAAAAAGATGGTTCTATGGAAGTGCATGAAAATGTAATATATGATATAGATGAGATTAATGGGATACTTTTTGATATAGATGCTAAAGGTTATGGTGGTATAAGTTCATTAAAGGTTTTTGAAGATGTTGGACAAAAAGATGGACAATATAAATACAAAGAGGTAGATCCTTCGAGATATGAAGTTACTGAAAGTGATGGACTGTATAAAATAAAATTATATTCAAGAAATGTAAAGAATAAAAGAGGTTTTGCTTTTGTTTACAAAATGCCAAATGCTGTACAGCTTTATGAAGATGTGGCACAATTTAATAGGAAAATGGTGGGGCAAAATTGGCAGCAATCAATAGATAATGTTTTAGTGCAAATATGGGCACCAGTTGACAAAAATTATGATAATACTAAGATACTAGCTTTTGGGCATGGACCTCTTAGCGGTGATATTATAAAAGAAAATAATGTAGTACAATATAACTTAGAATATTATTATCCTGGTGATTTTGTTGAGGCACATATATTGATGGAACCAGAAATTTTTTCAGAGATAGATAAAAGTAAAATAATTCATAAAAATATGAAGCAAGAACTTTTAGATATGGAAAAAGAACTTGCAGATGAAGCCAATGCACAAAGAGAAAGACTTCAGAAAAGAGAAGAGTTTTTAAATAAATTAAGAAAATACGATAAGGCTATTTTAGGGGCTGAATTTAGTCTTTGGGCTGTAATTATGTTCTATATCCATAGAATATTTAAAAGAAAAAATAAATATAGAGATATGTATGGGAAATATTTAAGAGAACTTCCAGATGATTACTCCCCTAGTCTAGCTGGAGTAATAGTTACTGGTCAGCTAGATAATCAAGAGATTTTAGCAACTTTGCTTGATTTAATAAGAAGAAAAATTGTAAGTCTTGATGAAATAGGAGGAAAAAATAAATTGAGCTTAAGAGAAGATGCAAATCTATCAGCTCAAGAGAGAATAATTGTAGATATATATTTTAATGATTTTGGAGATGGTACTTCAGTTGTTTTAGAGGATATAAAATCAGCTAAAGTACCTTTAAGTATAGCTAGAAAATTTGAAAAATGGCAGTATAGTGTTTTGTCAGACTTAGATAGAAAAAAATTTAACTATGAAGGTTTGGGCTTTTTAAGAGGGACTTTACTATTTTTAATAGGTTTAGCCTTTTTTATAGGAGGTATTATTCATATAGCTCTGTTTGAAAATCCCTTGTTTTTACTGCTATCTTTTATGGGCTTTATTCTATTAGTATCAACATTAGCTGCTAAAAGACCTGGAGATGAGCTGCAGAAAGCTAAGGCTAGATGGGGAGCTTTTAAGAACTTTTTAGCAGACTATTCTCAGCTTGAAGAAGCAAAAATTAATTCAATACACTTATGGGAAGAATTTTTTGTCTATGCTGTTGCTATGGGAGTATCTGAAAAGGTTGTAAAAGCATATAAAAAAGCTCTCGAAATGGGTCAAGTCCCTGAAATTGTTGGCACTAATGCCAATGCCTTTGGCACACTTTCACTTATGGATGCCTATTCCAGAGGAAATTTTTCGAAAAGCATAAATATGGTTACTAAGAGCACTTATGCCCGTTCTGTAACAAGCATTGCAAAGAGTAGAAGATCTAGTTCATCTGGTAGAGGAGGAGGTTTTAGCTCAGGTTCTTCAGGTGGAGGAGGCTCTCGTGGAGGAGGAGGAGCATTTTAGATTCTTAATTAAGACTGAAGCTGTGAAAAATGACTACTGAATATAATATAACTTAAGAGATATACAAAAAGAAGATATAAATACAATAAAAAATTTAAAAATAAATAAAAATTTAGGAGGAAAAAATGGCTATATTAGGAATAATTTTAGGAATAATAGTAATTTTAATAGGTTTGGCAATTAGTTATAAAAATAAATTTGTGCTTCTAGATAACAGAGTAAAAAATGCTTGGAGCCAAATTGATGTACAATTAGAAAATAGATTTAATTTGATTCCAAACTTTGTAGAAACTGTAAAAGGTTATGCAAAACATGAAAAAGAGACTTTTGATGGTATAGCAAGAGCTAGATCAAACTTTCAAAATGCAACAACACCTGAAGCAAAGATGGAAGCTAATAATCAATTAAGTGGATTTTTAGGAAGACTATTTGCTGTTTCAGAAGCTTATCCAGAATTAAAGGCAAATACAAGTTTTGAAAATTTACAAGCTCAATTAGTGGAACTTGAAAATAAAATTAGATTTGCCCGTCAATTTTATAATGATACTGTAACAGAATATAATCAAACAATTCAAATGTTTCCAGCTAGTATCTTTGCAGGTATATTCAATTATCGTTTAGCTGAACTATTTAAGGCTGATGACATAGCAAGAATAACACCGCAGGTTAATTTTTAATATATTCCAAAAATTAAAAAATTATATGTAAAAATATAAAAAATAAGTTCTCTTTTATTAAAAGAGAAGAATAGGATGTATAAATTGTTAATTCAAGATATAATCTTTAGTAGATAGATATATTAAGAAAATTAATTAAATCATCTGAAAGTTAATGAAAATATTAGAAATATAGAAATTAGGAGGAGCGATGTCGGTTCTTTATTTTAAAGTATTAAGCGAATATTATCATCATATTATTGGAGATTTAGAAAAAGAAAAAAGACTCTTTTTAGAGGACTTACATAAATTCATTTTAGCAGATGATGAATACGGTTATCCTCCTGATTTAAGTGGAGATATAGGAAGAGTTGAATATCTGCTAAAACAAATTTCTATAGATGCAAAAGGTATGAGTATAGAAGAATATATGACTCTTAAAAAATGGTATAAGGAAGATGGATGGTCTGATGGTGAAATTGATGAATACTTCTTATATTTTAAAAAGGAAAAAGAAATAAAAATTATTTATGATTTTCATAGTCTGAGTGAAGATGAAACCAATTTTTTAAAAACTCTGGATTCTTTTTTAGAAACTAAAGCTAAAGCTTTAAGAATTTTTAATCCACATAATGGGAAGTATCAAAAATTATCTGAAGTTTTGAAATAAAAAGGAGAAATTTAAAGATGATAGAACATCCAATACCCCCTACTTATGACCAAAATTCACAAATTTTAATATTGGGTTCTTTCCCTTCAGTTAAATCAAGGGAATATGGGTATTTTTATGGTCATCCACAGAATCGTTTTTGGAAAGTTATATCAGCAGTTTTTAATGACAGTTTTCCAGAAACAAAGGAAGATAAGAAAAGGTTTTTATTAAAACATAATATTGCTGCTTGGGATGTTATTGCTTCTTGTGAAATAAAAGGCTCATCTGATAGTAGTATTACAAATGTAAAAGCAAATGACCTAGGAGAAATATTAAAAAACTCAAAAGTAAGAAAGATATTTGTAAATGGAAAAAAAGCAGCTCAACTCTATAAAAAATATATAGAGCCAGTGAGTAAAATTCCTGCGATAACTCTTCCTTCAACAAGCCCTGCTAATGCAGCATGGAAATTGGAAAGACTTATTGATGAATGGAAGGTTCTAAAAATTTAGTTGACAAATAAACAAATAAATATTATAGTAAAACTACAATTAAATAATTATTTAAATAGGTTCTTCGGGGCAGGGTGAAATTCCCGACCGGTGGTATAGTCCACGAGAGTATTCTTTGAATACTTTGATTTGGTGAAATTCCAAAACCGACAGTATAGTCTGGATGGGAGAGGTGATGTTTTTTTAATTTTGTATTACATGCCCGAATTATCTTTCGGGCTTTTTTTATGGTTATCTTAGAGAAAA
>NZ_JAUMYY010000004.1:0-47944 GCF_030528405.1 Fusobacterium sp. | reverse complement strand
TGAAATCCGTAGGATTGAAATTTTCTCTTAGATACCCAAATGTGAAACTCAGTGAATTTCGAGAGCGTTAGCTTGAAGAAAACACTAGAGTTATCACAGTATGGTAATACATAAATAAGAAAAAGAAAATGAAATCCGTAGGATTGAAATTTTCTCTTAGATACCCAAATGTGAAACTCAGTGAGTTTCGAGAGCGTTAGCTTGAGGAATTAAAAATTTTAATTATAGAAAAACAAAAATATTTTTACATTGAATCTGGAGGAAAGATGAGAAAAGAAATTAAAGGAGCTCTTCTGGTATGTTTAGCAGCTAGTATGTGGGGCTTTGATGGAGTAGTTTTAACACCGAGATTGTTTCATTTAAATGTACCCTTCGTGGTATTTATACTACATTTTATCCCCTTCGTTGGAATGAGCTTAATTTTTGGCAAGGATGAAATAAAAAATATTAAATATATAAATAAAACTGATATTTTTTATTTTTTCTGTATCGCATTATTTGGTGGGAGTTTAGGGACTTTAGCTATAGTTAAGGCATTATTTTTAGTTAATTTTAAGCATTTGACAGTGGTAACACTGCTGCAAAAACTGCAACCTATATTTGCAATAATTTTAGCTAGAATAATTTTGGGTGAGAAATTAAAAAGAGATTATCTTTTATGGGGAGCAATAGCTTTAATAGGTGGATATTTTTTAACCTTTCAATTCAATTTACCTGAAATAAATGTGGGAGCAAATCTTCCGCTAGCAGCGTTTTACTCAATTCTAGCAGCATTTTCATTCGGTAGTGCCACAGTATTTGGGAAGAGGACATTAAAAAATGCCTCATTTAGGACAGCACTTTATCTAAGATATTTGATGACATCTGCAATTATGTTTGTAATAACACTTATAAATGGAAGTTTAGCAAACTTTAAGACAGTAAGTCCAAATGAATGGTTAATTATTTTTATAATTGCTGCAACAACAGGAAGTGGCGCTATAATGCTTTACTATATAGGTTTAAAAAATATAAAGGCTAAAGTTTCAACAATTTGTGAACTTTCCTTTCCAATTTCAAGTGTACTATTTGATTATTTAATCAATGGAAATTTATTAAGTCCAATACAAGTTGTGAGTGCTGGTGTAATGATATTTTCAATATATAGAATAACAAAGTTGAGTTAAAAACTAGAGCTAATATATAAGAATTTAAGAAAATAGTTTTTTGTAGGAGGTAAAGATGAGAGTATTAGAAGGAAAATTGTCAGGAAAAGGAATAAAGGTGGCTATAGTTGCAGCAAGGTTTAATGAGTTCATAACATCAAAACTAATTGGTGGTGCTGAGGATATTTTAAAAAGGCATGAAGTGGAAGAAAAAGATATTTCACTTGTTTGGGTACCTGGAGCTTTTGAAATACCGCTTGCAGCGAAAAAATTAGCTGAATCAAAAAAATATGATGCAATAATAACTTTAGGAGCAGTTATCAAAGGTTCTACTCCACATTTTGACTATGTTTGTGCTGAGGTTTCAAAAGGAGTGGCACATGTGGCATTGGATTCTGAAATTCCTGTAATTTTTGGAGTGCTTACAACAAATTCTATAGAAGAAGCTATTGAAAGAGCTGGAACAAAGGCAGGAAATAAGGGAGCAGATGCTGCAATGACTGCAATTGAAATGGTAAACCTATTAAAAGGAATTTAAATTAATATTTATGTGCTCTCAATTAGGAGAATTTTATGAATGATAGAGAATATATGGAAAGGGCTATAAAATTAGCAAGATTAGGTGAAGGTAAAGTAAATCCTAATCCTTTGGTGGGAGCTGTAGTAGTAACAAATGGAAAAATTGTTGGAGAAGGTTGGCACCAAAAATATGGAGCTGCACATGCAGAAGTCAATGCATTAGAGATGGCAAAAGAAAAAGCTAGAGGTGGAACTCTCTATGTTACTTTAGAGCCTTGTTCTCATTATGGAAAGACACCACCCTGTGTAAAAAAAATTGTGGACAGTGGAATAAAAAAATGTTTTGTATCAGTATTAGACCCTAATCCTTTGGTATCAGGAAATGGAATAAAGTATTTAAAAGAAGCTGGTATAGAAATAGAGGTTGGACTCTTAGCTGATATGGCTTATGAAATGAACAGAGTATTTTTCAAATATATAACAAAAAAAATTCCTTATTTATTTTTGAAATGTGGAATAACATTAGATGGAAAAATTGCAACAAGATCAGGAAATTCAAAATGGATAACTAATGATATAGCGAGAGAGAGAGTTCAAAGACTGAGAACTAAATATATGGGAATAATGGTAGGTATAAATACAGTGCTAAAAGATAACCCCAGTTTAGATTCAAGATGTGATAATTCAAGAAATCCCTTTAGAATAGTAGTAGACCCTAATTTTGATATAGATAAGTCTGCTAAGTTGTTAAATTTTAATGATGATAAAGTTATACTTATTGTATCTGAAAAAAATAAAGAAACTAAAATGGAAAAAATTAGAGAATTTGAGGCTAAGTCTATAAAATTTATATGCTTAGCAGGTGAAGAATTTAAAATAGAGGATATTTTAAGGGAACTTGGAAAAATGAACATAGACTCTGTTTTATTAGAAGGAGGAAGCACCTTAATTTCAAATGCTTTAAAGGAAAATGTAATAGATGGTGGAGAAATATTTGTAGCTCCAAAAATTCTTGGTGACAAGGAAGCTCTATCTTTTGTAAATGGTTTTGAATTTGAAAATATAAGTGATATTATAGAGTTACCTAATCCTAGATTTAATATTTATGGTGATAATATTTCTGTTGAATTTTCTAGATAGGAAGTGAGATATGTTTACAGGGTTAGTAGAAGAAATTGGAGAAGTGATTTCTATAAGTCAAACAGATAAATCTCTTAAAATAAAAATTAAGGCAAAAAAAGTTTTAAAAGATGTGAAGTTAGGAGATAGCATTGCAACAAATGGTGTTTGCTTAACGGTTATTGACTTCTCAAATAATTATTTTGTAGCAGATTGTATGTTTGAAACAATGAAGAGATCAAATTTAAAGAACTTAAAATCAGGAGATAGGGTAAATTTAGAAAAATCTATAACTCTATCGACACCTTTGGGAGGACATCTTGTAACTGGAGATGTAGACAGTGAAGGTGAAATTATTTCTATAACTAAGGAAGGAATAGCTAAAATATATGAAATAAAAATAGAGAAAAAATATATGAAATACATAGTTGAAAAGGGAAGAGTAACTGTTGATGGAGCAAGCTTGACAGTTATGCTTTTAAAAGATGAAAGTTTCGGTGTCTCTTTGATTCCACATAGTCAGGACGCTATAACCTTGGGTTCAAAAAAAGTTGGAGATAAGCTTAACATTGAAACAGATTTAATAGGGAAATACATAGAAAGATTTTATTTTTTTGCCACTCAAAATAAAGAAGAAAAAGAAAGTAAGTTAACAAAAGAATTTTTACTTAAGCATGGTTTTTAGGAGGAAATATGATTTATACAATAGAGGCTGCATTGGATGATATAAGAAAAGGAATACCTGTAATTGTTGTTGACGATGAGAAACGAGAAAATGAGGGAGATCTTTTTTTAGCAGCAGAAAAGGCGAATTACAAAGGCATTGATTTTATGGCAAAATATGGAAGAGGACTTATTTGTGTGCCACTTACAGAGAGTTATGCTAAGAGATTATTTTTAGAACAGATGACAGCTAATAACACAGATGCTAAATGTACAGCTTTTACAGTAAGTGTAGATTATAAATATGGAACAACTACGGGAATTTCAATAGCCGATAGACTTCTAACAATCCAAAAATTAGCAGATAAAAATACAAAGGCTGATGAGTTTACAAGACCAGGTCATATATTTCCATTGACTGCTAAAAACGGAGGAGTTATAGAAAGAGCTGGGCACACAGAAGCTGCAGTTGATCTATGTAAAATAGCTGGACTTGCTCCAGTAGGAGTTAT
The DNA here is from genome assembly GCF_030528405.1 of Fusobacterium sp. Lineage (GTDB taxonomy): Bacteria > Fusobacteriota > Fusobacteriia > Fusobacteriales > Fusobacteriaceae > Fusobacterium. The sequence goes on along the minus strand of NZ_JAUMYY010000004.1, from coordinate 43,986 downwards.
TTGTGAGATTTTAAATGAAGATGGAACAATGTCAAGGGTGCCAGATTTAGAAAAATTTGCAAAAGAACACAATTTAAAAATTATAACTATAGAAGATTTAATAAAATATAGAAAAAAGACAGAACAACTTATGAAAATAGAAGTTGAAACAAATATGCCAACTGATAGTGGGACATTTAGAATGGTAGGTTTTGAAAATAATATAGATGGCAAGGAGCATATAGCTCTAGTCAAAGGAGATGTAAAAGATAAAGAGGCAGTGCCTGTAAGAATACATTCAGAATGTTTTACAGGAGATATTCTAGGCTCATTGAGATGTGATTGTGGTTCACAATTAAAAACTGCTATGAGAAGAATAGAAAAACAAGGGCTAGGTATAGTTTTATATTTAAGACAAGAAGGGAGAGGTATAGGTCTTTTAAATAAAATGAGGGCGTATAATTTACAAGAGCAAGGTATGGATACCTTAGATGCTAATTTACATCTTGGTTTTGGTGGTGATATGAGAGATTATGCAGTTGCAGCTCAAATGCTTAAAGCATTGGGAGTTAAATCTGTTAAACTTATAACTAATAATCCGTTGAAGATAGAAGGCTTAAGAGAATACGGAGTAGAAGTCATAGAAAGAGAAGAAATAGAAATAGAGCATAACAAGGTAAACAGACTTTATTTAAAAACTAAAAAAGATAGAATGGGGCACTTATTAAAACTTAAATAAAAAAATTAAATCGTAACATCTGTTACGATTTTTTTATATAGATATATAGTATAATAAATTGAAAATAAATTTTTGATAATTTTTTATTATAGAAGGAGATAATTATGTATTTAAGTAAATCAATGAGTATAAAAAATATAGTGGAAAAATATCCAGAAACAATTCAAGTTTTTAAAAATATTGGATTTAAAGGTTTAGAAAATCCAGCTGTACTTAATAAATTAGCAGATATATCATTAGAGAAAGCTATGATGATAAAAAGAGAAGATGTAGATGTCTTTATGGCTATGTTAAAGGAAGCAATAGATGGAGTACAAAAAGAAGAGAGTACAGATAAGAAAGCATCTCTTATGGGACTTTTACCCTGTCCAGTAAGAATCCCTCTTCTTGAAGGCTTTGAAAAATACTTATCAGAAAATAAAGATATAAAATTAAAATATGAATTAAAGGCTGCATATTCAGGTTTAGGCTGGATAAAAGATGAAGTCATAGATAAAAATGATATAGATAAATTAGCGGATATGTTTATTTCAGCTGGCTTTGACCTATTTTTTGATAAAGATTTGATGGGAAAATTTAAAACTCAAGGAATATTTAAAGATTTAACAGGAATTAAAAAATATAATGAAGATTTTGAAAACGAAAATATCTCTCTTAAGGATCCGAGAGGAGATTACTCTATGATAGGAGTAGTTCCAGCAATTTTTATAGTAAATAAGGCTTTATTGGGAAAGAGAGATAAACCTGAATCTTGGGCAGATATTTTAAAGCCCGAATTTGCAAGATCAATTTCATTGCCTATAGCAGATTTTGACTTATTTAATTCAATTTTAATTCATATTTATAAATTATATGGTAAAGAAGGAGTTAAAAATTTAGGAAGATCATTGCTTTCAAATCTGCATCCAGCACAAATGATAGAAGCTAAAGAGCCTGTTGTTACAATAATGCCATATTTCTTCTCAAAAATGGTACCAGAAAAAGGACCTAAGGAAGTTATTTGGCCTAAGGAAGGGGCTATTGTATCTCCAATATTTATGTTAACTAAGGCTGATAAAGCTAAAGAATTGGATAAGGTTATAAAATATATGAGTGGGGAAGCAGTTGGAAATGTTTTGGCCAATCAAGGTTTATTTCCAAGTGTACACCCTAAAGTAAAAAATCCTATTAATGGTAGACCTATGCTATGGATAGGTTGGGATTTTATATATGCTAATGATATGGGGAAATTGATCAAAGAATGTGAAAATATATTTAATGAAGGAGCAAGAGAATAATGAAACTTATAACAATATCAGGGCCGCCTTCATCTGGGAAAACATCACTTATTATAAAGACAATAGAAAGTTTTAAACAAAAGGGATTAAAAGTTGGAATAGTAAAATTTGACTGTCTATACACAGATGATGATGAATTATATGAAAAAGTAGGAGTACCTGTAAAGAAAGGACTATCGGGTTCAGTATGTCCTGACCATTTTTTTGCAAGCAACATAGAAGAGGTAGTGCAATGGGGAAGAAAAAAAGAGTTGGATTTATTAATAACGGAAAGTGCAGGATTATGTAACAGGTGTTCACCTTATTTAAAAGACATAAAAGCAGTATGTGTAATAGATAATTTAAGTGGAATAAATACTCCGAGAAAGATAGGTCCTATGCTAAAGCTTGCTGATGTTGTTGTAATAACAAAAGGCGATATAGTTTCTCAGGCAGAAAGAGAAGTTTTTGCTTCAAGGGTACAGACAGTTAATCCTAAGGCAGCGATAATACATATAAATGGTTTAACTGGTCAGGGAACCTATGAATTTGCAAGTTTAATAATGGATGAAAACGAAGAGATAGATACAGTTATGGAAAGAAAATTGAGATTTCCTCTTCCTTCAGCAGTCTGCTCTTATTGCCTAGGAGAAACTAGAATAGGAAATACTTATCAATTAGGTAATATTAGAAAAATTAATTTTGAAGAATGATCAGGTGAAAGAAATGAATAATGAGGAATTAAATATGGATTTTGATGAAATGGATTTAGATCTTTTAGATATTTTGGGAATAACTGAGGAAAAAATTGAAAGTATAACTTTAATTGCGGGTTACAATAAAAAAGGCGAAAAAGAATCTTACAAAGAGCTGACAATAAAAGTTGGAGAAATAGTTGCCATTGTTGGACCCACAGGTTCTGGGAAAAGCAGATTGCTTGCAGATATAGAATGGGGAGCACAGGGAGATACACCGACAAAGAGAACAGTGCTAGTGAATGGAGAACTAATGGATACAAAGAAAAGGTTTTCTCCAAGCTATAAATTAGTGGCACAACTTTCACAAAATATGAATTTTGTAATGGACTTAACAGTGAGAGAATTTATAAACTTACATGCTGAAAGTAGGCTTGTCTTAGATAGAGAAACTGTTATTGAAAAAATATTTAATAAGGCAAATGAATTGGCAGGAGAAAAATTTACAATAGATAGCCCTATAACCAGCTTAAGTGGTGGGCAATCAAGAGCACTTATGATAGCAGATACAGCTATACTTTCAACTTCACCTATTGTTCTGATAGATGAAATAGAAAATGCAGGTATAGATAGGAAGAAAGCTTTGGATTTATTAGTTGGAAATAATAAGATAGTTTTAATGGCAACTCATGATCCTATTCTTGCACTTATGGGAGATAGGAGAATAGTTATAAAAAATGGAGGTATAGACAAAGTTATTGAATCCACTCCAGAAGAAAAAAATATTTTAGGTTCTTTGACTGATTTAGATGATGTGCTCCAAGCTATGAGAAATAAATTGAGATATGGAGAAAAATTAGAGCTTGATTTTGAAATAAAAAAAATAACTTAAAGAATGTTTTAATCTTCAGATAATCTCATTAAAGATTCTATGAAAAATTATTAGTAGTTATTTAAGTAACAATATATATGCAATAGAAAATCCTCTGTCACAGGAGGGTTTTTATATTAATAATTATTTAGACGGGGTATCTAAAAATGAAACAGAGATTTTTAAAAGAGAAATTATGTAGAAAAAAATTAAAATAAGTTAAATAAATATAATTTAATAAAAACTTTGTTTAGGAAATTAAAATTTATATACAAAAACATAATATTATGGTAGAATTTTTCTTAATATAGGTTTAAATAAATAATTAATTTTAGGAGGCAGTATGAAGAAAAATTTAAAAAAAATAGTTTTATTTTTATTTCTTGTAATTTCAGTATTTAGTTTTTCTGAAATAAGATTTAAAGATGATGTGGGAAGAGAAATAGTTTTAAAAAAACCTTTGACAAAAGTTGTTGTTGCAAGCAGATATAATAATGAACTTATAAGAGCAATAGGGAGTATAAAAAATGTTATTTCAGTGGATACAAATACAGCACAGGATAGAATTTATTGGAGCGAATTTGATCCTAATAATGTAATAGGAAAGGGACAAAATGCTCTTAATTATGAAAAAATAATAGAGTTAGCTCCTGAAGCTTTAATAACACCTAGAAATAGTTCTTATGAAAAAGATATAGAACAATTATCTAAGGCTGGAATAGAAGTTATAGTTGTAACTGGTTGGGACAATGCAAATATGCCAGCACAGATAGAAAGACTGGGAAAAATGTTTGCCAATGAAGCTGGAGCAAAAAAATTGATAGATTTTTATAACAAAAATTTAGATGAGATAACAAAAAAAGTTGCAAAAATAAAAAATAAAAAGACAATTTATTGGGAATATGGCAATCCATTTACAACAGCTATTCCTGGAACTTCAAATGACGGTTGGGTTAGTATGATGAGAACCGCAGGTGGTATAAGCATATTTGACGACCCAAATATAAAAGGCAAAACTATAGACCCAGAGCAAATTTTAATAAATGATCCTGATTTAATAATAAAAACTACTTCTGGTTCAGCTTTAAAAAACACTGGAATATATACAGCACCTTCTGAAGAAGAATATGATGAAATTTCAAAAGAAATGGTATCAAGAAGTGGTTGGCAAGATTTAAAGGCTGTAAAGAATAAAAATTTCTACATAACAACAGGTTTTTGTGCAGGAGGTTTAGGAAAACTTATAGGTGTAGCTTATACAGCTAAATGGTTATATCCAGAAGAAATGAAAGATATAGACCCAGATAAAATATTTGCAGAATGGATGGCTATGCAAAACATAGAAACACCTAAAGGCCATGTTTATAAATTGAAATAAGGAAGAATAATGGAAAAGCTTTCTAAAATTTATAAGTATGAAGCACAAAAAAAAATAAAAATATTGATAATTTTTATAATTTTAATTCTGGTTTCATATGTATCTACCTTCAGTGGTATAGCAGATATAAGTTTGAAAAGAGTCTTTGTAACCTACTTTAAATTTAATATTTCGCAGGTGGAAGCACTCTCTAAAAGAGAGATGATAATATTTACGGATCTAAGGTTTGCAAGAGTTTTTCTAGGAATAATAGCTGGATTTTCATTGGCTGTATGTGGAACGATAATGCAGTCCATAACACAAAATAAAATGTCCAGCCCATTTACAACAGGAATCTCAAGTGCAGCTTCTATGGGAGCTGCACTTGCAATTTTATTTTTTTTGGAAAAATTTAAGTATTCAGAATATATAATAGTTTTGTTTGCTTTTATTTTTGGTCTTTTATGCTCACTTCTAGTTTATGGTTTATCAATGATAAAGGGTATGACTAAGGGAACTTTGATTCTTATAGGAATAGCTTTTAATTATCTTTTTTCTTCAGGAAATGCAGCACTTCAATTTGTCGCGAATGATGAGGTACTATCTTCCATTGTAAACTGGACTTTTGGTAATTTTTCAGGTCTATCTTGGACTAAAATTTTCATAATGACTATGATACTTTTGCTTCTATTCCCTTATTTTTTTATAAATAGACATTCTTATAATTTACTGGCGATGGGAGAAGAATCTGCTATATCATTAGGTGTAAATGTAAAAAGGTTGCGAATAGTATCTGGAATAATAATTACACTTTTAACAGCATCTGTTGTAAGTTTTGTCGGAGTTATTGCTTTTGTAGGTATAATAGCACCACATATAGCAAGAATGCTTATGGGAGATGACCACAGATACAGCATAATTTTAAGTGGACTTATAGGTTCTGTGCTTTTAGTTGTGGCTGACTATATAGGGAGAACAATAATTTCTCCTATAATAGTTCCTATAGGTATAGTTGTTTCTTTTGTAGGCATACCTATATTTATATATTTAATAATGAGTTCTAAGAGAGTGTAATTATGAAATTAGGAATAAAAAATTTAAGTTTTTCATATAGGGATAAAAAAGTTCTTAAAAATATTTCATTTGAAATTGAGAATGGAGAAATTCTTGGAATTTTAGGTCCAAATGGTGCAGGAAAAAGCACTCTTATAAAATGTATAAATGGAATTTTAAGAGCAAAGGACGGAAGTGTTTTTTTAGAAAATAAAAATTTGTTGAAGATGTCTTTAAAAGAAAAATCACAAATAATAGCTTATGTGCCTCAACTTTTATCTGTTCCTGAAATTTATTTAACTGTTTATGAAACTGTGCTTTTAGGAAGGGCACCTTATAAAAGAGGGAATTTTTCTGAACAAGATAGAATTTTGGCATTAAAAAATATAGAAAAATTTGGTTTAGAAAGATATATGTTTAGCTATGTGGAAGAGTTAAGTGGTGGGGAAAAGCAAAGAGTTTTACTTGCTAGGGCATTGACACAAGAACCTAAAATATTAATTTTAGATGAATCCACAAGTAATTTAGACTTAAAATATCAGTTGGAAACTATGGAGATAGTAAAGGATATAGTGAGGGAACGAAAACTTTTTGTATTAAATATTATTCATGATTTAAATTTAGCAATTTCTTACAGTGATAAAATTTTGCTCTTAAAAGAAGGAGAATTGAAATATATAGGGAAAACAAAAAGTATAGTTACAAAGGAAATTATAGAGGAAATTTTTGATGTAAAAATTGATATCATAGATTATAAAAATAAAAATTATATTATACCTTTGCATTAAATATGCTTGAATATAAAAAGAGGCTTTTATTCTTCAGTAGTTTAGTATTTATGCTCAAATAAGCTAAATCATAATTTTTAAAAGCCTCTTTTGTTTTTATATTTTATAGATGATAGCACCATTTCTGCCTGAAGATTCTTTATCCCTTCTATAAGAATGAAAGCATTGATCTTCAAAGGTACATAGTCCATTCATAAAAATTTTATCTTCAGGGATCCCCAGATTTTTCAATATTAAAAAATTGAATAACTGATTATCAAAGAAAAATTTATTCTCTTTTTTTATAAAAGCAGCTTCAATTATATAAGCAGGGAACTTATTCTTAAATTTTAAATAAAAATCTTCTTGAACCTCATAATTTTTGCAAGAAATACCCACTCCAAAAACAATATTGATCTTACTCAAATCAACATTGGGAATTTTCTCTATAGCTTTTAAAACAATAGTTTTATATGAGCCTTCCCAACCTGAATGAACGGCACCAAAAAAATCAGTTTTTTCATCATAAATAAATATGGGCAAGCAGTCAGCATACTTAACAAGTAAGGCAGCTTTTTTATTTGAACTTAAGAAACCATCTGTATTTTCAAAGTAAGTTTTAGTTAAATCATCTATGACTTTGATATTGTCACTGTGAGTTTGATAGCCAGAAAATAATATTTTATTTTCTATGTTAAAATCTTTTAGTATTTCACTAGTTACTTTTTGCTTTATACAGCCATAATTTTTTTTTGTTCCCAATATCTTTATACCAAATTTTTCTAAGACTTTAATTTCAATATGATTCTTAAAGTTTAAAATATCTTTTTCTGATAACATCATAGTTTATTTAATTCCTCTCTAAATTCCAAAGTTTTTTTCAACTTCTTACTCAATCTATCAAACATTTCAAAATTTAATGATTGAGGACCATCTGATAGAGCACAGTCTGGATTTTCATGAAATTCTACCATAGCTCCATTTGCTCCAGCAATTACACCTGCCAATGTGATTGACTCAACTATGCTTCTTTTACCAGTACCGTGGCTGGCATCAACTATGATTGGTAAATGAGATTCCTGTCTTATAAGTGCTATGGCATTTATATCTAAAGTATTTCTAGTTGCAGTTTCAAAAGTTCTAATTCCTCTTTCACAGAGAATTACATTTTTATTTCCATGTGCTATTATATATTCTGCTGACATTAAAAATTCATTTATAGTTGCACTTAAGCCTCTTTTTAAAAGAACAGGTTTATCAATATTGCCTAATTTTTTTAGTAAACTGAAGTTCTGCATATTTCTTGCTCCAATTTGAATAATATCTGTGTACTTAACAACTAGGTTTAAATTTTCTGTGTCCATAGCTTCGGTAACGACAAGCATATTATTTTCATCTGCAATTTCTCTTAAGTATTTTAAAGCTTCTTCACCTAAGCCTTGAAAATCATAAGGAGATGTTCGAGGCTTATAAGCTCCTCCTCTTAAGGCAAGAGCTCCATTTTCTCTAGCTTTTTTTGCAATTTTTGCAAGCATTTCTCTATTTTCAACTGAACAAGGTCCTGCCATATACAAAAAATTTTTAGCTCCTATTTTATGCCCCTTAATTTCTATTTCACTATCTTCAGTTTTAAATTCTCTACTAACAAATTTGTATGCTTTATTAATTTTATGAATTCTCAAAATTTTATTAAAGTTTTTAAGTAAACTCATATCAAAATTTTCTGGTATGTAGATAAGAGCAATCTTATCTATATTTTTATCCTTTATACAAAAATATTTAATTTTATATTTATCTAAAAAATTTAAAATTTCTGTTAACTCCACAAATGAAGTACCAATTTTAAGCTCAATATACATATTTTCTCACTTTCTATTCTAATTTTAACTTTGCAGTTACATAGGTAACTCCAGGATTTATATCTAACCTGTAGTCTAATTTTTCTTTATTTTTTGAAAGAAAATCTCTAATTTTTATAGCAAGAACAGGATTGTGTTCTAACTTATATGCTCCATAACCATGAATAATTAGAATTTCTCTTTTATCTTTTTTCTTTAAAGCTTCATTATATTTTTTCTTGAAAACTTGTATTGCAACTTTAAAATCTAAATTATGTAAATCTATTTCATTGTACATAGTTCTCAATCCCCTTAAAAATTTTTCCTAAATATTATACCATAAAATGAAATGGATAGAAAATTTTTTGAGAAAATTAATAAAGAAATAAAGAAGAGCTATTGTATTTAAAATGTTGTGCTTCTCTCATAATTTTTAACATAAAATCAGAGGGCGATACAAAATTTAATTTACAACAGCTCATTTATAGTTATCTAAGCTTTCTTTATATATTTTTTATAAAATTCATCTACATAGATTGCGATAGCATTATCTCCTGATACATTAATAGCAGTTCCAAAACTATCTTGAGTTATATACAGAGCTATTAAAAGAGAACCTAAAGCTCCATCAGCATCTATACCTATCATAAATAAGAATGGAAGAGCAGCCATAACTGCACCACCAGGAGCTCCTGGTGCAGCGACCATAGCAATTCCTAGCATAGCAATAAAAGGAATTACAGTAGCTAAAGAAAATGGAAGTCCATTTAAAATTAAAATTCCCATTATACAGCTAGTAAGAGTAATCATACTTCCTGATAAGTGGATAGTTGCACAAAGAGGTATAACAAAATTCACAATTTCAGGAGAAGTCCCATTTTTTAGACCAGATTGAATATTAACGGGAATAGTAGCTGCTGATGATTGTGTTCCAACTGCTGTAAAATATGCAGGTAGTTGATTTTTAATAAGAGTAAATGGATTTTTCTTTGAAATAGTTCCAGCTATAGAGAACATAATAAACATATAGATGTAATGAATAACAAAAATGCAAAGATATATTTTTATAAAAACCCCAATAACAGTAAAAACAACTCCTGAATAAGTTAACTCTGCAAAAATTCCTAGTATATGAAAAGGTAGTAGAGGAATTACGAAACTAGCTAAAACTCTAGTTATAATGTTTTCAAAATCATTGAAGATTGAAAATGTAATCTCAGCTTTTCCCTGTGCTCTCATATAACTGATTGTAATACCCATCATAAATGCAAAAACTATAGCAACTGTAACATCAAATGGTGCTTTTAATGGAATACTAAAATAAGGGCTGACATCCTTTCCAGTAAAATTTATTGAGGAAGAAATTCCAGCAATAAGCCTAGGATATAAATTAGCGGCCACTGTATAGGAAAAAGTTCCAGCAATAAGTGTGGATACATATGCAATAACGGCAGTTAAACCTAAAAGTTTTCCAGCTCCTTCTGTAAGTTTTGCAATTCCAGAAACTACGAAGCCAACAATCATAAGTGGTATAAAAAATGATAGAAAACTTCCAAAAAATGTACTGAAAGTTTTAAATATTCTTACAAAAGCTAAAGGTGTAAAATTTCCAATTAATATACCAGCAATAATTGCAAGAATAAGTTTAGGTACAAGTCCAAGTTTAAATTTTTCCATAAATCCTCCTCCTAAAGTAATAAAAAATAATAGAAAATAATTTTTCATAAATTATAACATAAAAGAAAAAGAAACTCAAATATAGGTGTTAGATAAAAGTTCAATTTTTGATAGTTTTAAATCATTTAGAATTTTTTTAATTCTTAAGGAGATTATAAAATGAATTTCAAGTCTTTATTTTTGAAAAAATTATAGAGTTATAATTTTTTGCTCACTTATAGATTAATAATTGACAGTTAAGAATAAACAATATTTTTTTGAAAGAAAATGATTGAAATTGATTGAATATGATTGTATAATTTTTTAAAGATTAAATTAATAATTAGGAAAGTGATTTTTATGATATTTCAAGAGAGAATTTCTAAAATAATGTCTTTAATTGAAAAAAAAGGCACAGTTTCTAATGCTGATTTGATAAAAATATTAAAAAGCAGTGAAGCAACAATTAGAAGAGATTTAGATTATTTAGAAAAAGAGAATAAATTGAAAAGAGTACGTGGAGGAGCAATTTCATTTAGAATGGTTGAGGAAGAGATGCCTATAGATATGAAAGAGGAGCTTGAACTTCCAGCAAAAAAAGAGATAGCAAGGCTAGCCTCAAGATTTATAGAAGATGGAGATAGCATTTATTTAGATGCTGGAACCACAACCAATGAACTTATAGAATATATAAAGGATAAGAAAATAAGAGTTGTCACAAATGGACTTATGCATATAGAAAAATTATTAAGATATAGCATAGAAACTTGCTTACTTGGAGGAAGGATAAAAAGAAAGACGAAGGCAATAATAGGAACTAGAGCTGTAGAAGATTTGGAGGATTTTTCTTTTGACAAGGCATTTATAGGTGTAAATGGAATAAATGAATTTGATGGTTATACAACTCATGATTTAGAAGAGGCACTTTTAAAGAGAAAAGCTATGAAAAAAGCTAAAAAAGCTTATGTTTTAGCAGATAGCACAAAGTTTGATATAGCATATTTTTCAAATATAGCAAAATTAAATGAGGCAACAATAATTACAAATCAAAAAAATATAAGTGAAAAAATTTTAAGATTAACAGAAGTAATAAATAACTAGGAGGTGGGCTGTGATTTATTCTGTTACATTAAATCCATCTATAGATTTAGTAGCTAGAGTTAAAAATTTTCAAGAAGGAGAAACAAATAGAGCTTTTGCTGATGAAATCTATGCTGGTGGAAAAGGAATAATGGTTTCAAAGTTGTTTAAAAACATAGGAACAACTTGTAAGAATTTAGGTTTTTTAGGAGGTTTTACTGGGAAATTTATAGAAGATAACTTAGATACATTAAAAATAGAGCATGATTTTGTAAAAATAAAGGAAAATACTAGAATAAATATCAAATTAAAGTCAGAAAAAGAAACGGAAATAAATTGCAAGGGACCAGATATTTCAGAAGAAGAAATTAAATTATTTTTAAAAAAAATAGAGTTAATAAATAGCAATGATTTTGTTATATTATCTGGTTCTGTTCCCTTGTCTTTGGGGAATGATTTTTATATAAAGATAATAGATATACTAAAAAGAAATAATGTGAACTTCGTGCTTGATAGTAGTGGTGAAGCGTTTGCAAAATCATTGGAATATAGCCCATTTCTTATAAAACCTAATAGAGATGAGATTTCAGAATATGCTAAAAAAGAAATGGAAGATAAGCAGGAAATCATAGAATTTGTTAGAAAAAATTTGCTTGATAAGGCAAAACATACTATTGTTTCGATGGGAGCAGGAGGAGCTCTCTATATAGAGAAAGATTATGCACTTTTCGCAAAAGCACTTAAGGGAAAGTTAATAAATAGTGTTGGAGCAGGAGATTCAGTTGTAGCAGGTTTTGTAGATAGTATGTTAAAAGTAAAGGATGTTGAAGAAGCATTCAAATTTGCAGTAGCTTGTGGAACAGCAACAGCATTTTCAGAAGATATAGGTGAATTGAAACTTATAGAGGAAATAAAAAATAAAATAATTGTAGAAAGGATGGCTTAGTGTTATGAGAATTAAAGATTTATTAAAAAAAGAACTTATGATTATGGATTTAAAGTCTACGGAAAAGTTAGATGCAATAGATGAAATGGTAAAAAAAATGAAAGAAGTCGGAGTTATTAGTGATGAAAAGATTTTTAAAGACTTTATTTTGAAAAGAGAAGAGAAAGGGACAACTGGGCTTGGAGAAGGAATTGCTATGCCTCATGCAAAAGTTGCAGTTGTTAAGGAGCCAGCAGTTTTATTTGCAAAGAGTAAAGAAGGCGTTGACTATGATGCTTTAGATGGAGAAGCAGTTAATATTTTCTTTATGATAGCTGCTGAGGAAGCTGCACACGATTCTCATATAGAAACTTTAGCTAAACTTTCAAAAATGCTTATAAATGATGATTTTGTAAAAGGTCTAAAGACTTGTGAAACTCCAGAAGAAGTACATGAGCTAGTGGATAAATTTTCTGTTGAAGAAGAAGCTTTAGAAATAAAAAAAGAAACAAAAATCCCAAAAGAAGATATTTATATAGTTGCAGCAACGGCCTGTCCAACAGGAATCGCTCATACATATATGGCAGCAGAAGCTTTAAAAAAAGCAGCGGCAGAAATGGGAGTTAAAATAAAAGTTGAAACAAATGGAGCGGATGGAACTAAAGATGCCTTGACTGATGAAGATATAAAAAATGCAACAGGAGTTATACTGGCTATAAACAGAAATATTGAAACAGACAGATTTGATGGAAAACCATTAATTCAGGTAGAAGCTAAAGATGGAATTAATAATGCAAAAAAATTAATTCAAGATGTTCTGGATGGAAATGCAAAACCATTTATTGCAACTACTAAAAAGACAGATAATGTATCTAATGAAGCAGAAAAAAAGGGGTTATATAAACATTTGCTAAGTGGAGTTTCTTATATGTTGCCTCTTGTAATAAGTGGAGGAATTTTAATAGCATTGGCATTCTTAGCAGATACATTAGCGGGAGTCAGTGCAGATGAAGTTCAAGGAGCTTATGGTTCTACTTCAAGTTTGGCAAAATTATTGATGACTATAGGTGGAGCTGCTTTTGGTCTATTCGTACCTATTTTAGGTGGATATATAGCTTACAGTATAGGAGAAAGAGCTGCTCTAACTGCAGGACTTGTAGCTGGAGCCTTAGCTTCAGCAGGAGGCTCAGGATTTTTAGGAGCAATGCTTGGAGGATTTTTAGCAGGAGCTGTTGTAAAAATTTTAATAAAAATTCTTTCTGGAATGCCAAAATCATTGAATGGCTTAAAAATGATTTTACTTTATCCTGTTTTATCAGTATTGATTACAGGCGTAGTAATGGTAATGTTTTTAAATCCAGTTGTATCTGTGGTAAATAATTCGTTAAATAATTGGTTACAGTCTATGACTGGTTCAAGTGCTCTACTATTAGGAGCAATACTTGGTGGCATGATGGCAATTGATATGGGTGGTCCTATAAACAAAGCTGCATATGTATTTGGAACAGGAACATTGGCATCAACTATGGGAACAGGAGGAAGTACAGCTATGGCAGCAGTTATGGCAGGTGGAATGGTTCCTCCATTGGTAATAGCTATATCAACTACTTTATTTAAAAGAAAATTTACACCTCAAGAAAGAGAAGCAGGCTTGTCAAATTATGTTATGGGATTTTCATTTATAACAGAGGGAGCAATACCTTATGCAGCAGCAGATCCAACAAAAGTTATACCTGCCTGTGTAATAGGCTCAGCAATAGCAGGAGCTTTAACAATGATGTTTGGAATAAAAATACCAGCACCTCATGGAGGAATATTGGTGATGTTTTTAAGCAATAATTTCTTTATGTATTTATTATCAATAATAGTTGGAGCGACTGTGGCAGCAGTAATTTTAGGATTAATGAAAAAAGAAATAAAAGAATAAAGTAAAAAAGACTGGCAATTTTTTAAATTTGCCAGCCTTTTTTATTCTATCTATTATTAATCTATTTGAGAATTTTGATTTGTATTTTTTGAAATTTAGTTTGAGCAGCTGCCTGTGCTTCTCTTTCTAAAGAACTGTTTTTTATAAAATCTCTACTTTTAAATTTTATAAAAATTTATCTATCGGCTAAAACTAAAATATCGTTTTCAAGAATCACAGTATTTCCATGTGGAATCATAGCTTTTTCACCTCGTTTTATCATCACAACAAATAATTTTTTTCCTAATTCATAAATAGCTTTTTCTTTTAAGTCAGAGTCCTTGTCTATTATTTTTTCATAGAGATGAATTCGACTATGCTTTTCTTGAAAAGTGGAACCACATAAAACTATCTTATCTCCATTTTCTATGGTAGTGCTACCACTGGGAATTATATTTGTATTATTTCTTACTATGAGAACAAGTAAAACTCCTGGCATAAGTTCGATATTTTTTATAGCTTTCCCTATCCATTTATGAGTTTTATCTATTTCAAAACTAATAAAGTTAACATCTTCCTCATCTGAGTAATCATTAAATGTTTTTAAAACATTGCCCTCCTCATCTATCATATTTAATTTTTTAGACACGTAGGGAAGAAGGGAACCCTGTATAGCTATTGAGAGTAAAACCACTACGAAGCTTATGTTAAAAACTATATCTCCTACTTCCCTATGTGCAACTATTACAAGTATTGAAAAAACAACAGAGGCTGCACCTCTTAATCCTGCCCATGAAGTTAAAAGCATTTGTCCTTTACTTGCCTTAAAAAATGACATTAAACTAAATATAACAAGAGGTCTTATTAAAAAAGTTAAGGCAAGCATTAAAATTGTAGAAGGGATTATATATTTAAATGCTATTGTAGGACTCACAAGTAGACCTAATAAAAAGAAGATTAACATTTGCATAATACTTGTCACACCATTAAAAAATGATACTATTTCGCTTTTTCCTTTAAAACTAGTGTTGCCAACCAAGATGCCCAATAAATAAATTGCAATATAACCATTACCTCCTAAATATTCCGTAAAAGTGTAAGTTAAAAGAGTAGCACCCATTAAAAATGCCATAGTAAAACCAATGTCTAAATTTCTTATTCTTTTTAAAAGAAACATAGTTAACTTAGCCACAGTATATCCGATAAGTAAAGCAAAGATAACTTGTTTAAAAAGCAAAATTGGAAAGTTAATACCAATTCTTGTCATAGATAAAAAAGATACAGTTAATACATAAGCAAAGGGGTCATTAGAACCACTTTCAATTTCAAGCAAGGAAGCAGTATTTTCTTTCAAGCCTAATTTATGGGTTCTTAAGATTGCGAAAACTGAAGCGGCATCAGTGGAACTAAGTACTGAACCTATTAAAAGAGAGGTTTGCCAGCTCAATTTTAAAATATAATAAGAGAATACTGCAGTTAAAATTGCAGTAAAGAAAACACCTAAAGTTGAAAGACTAAGAGCTCTTTTTAATACAGGACGAGCCATGGAAAGTTTAGTACCAAAGCCCCCAAAAAATATTATAAAAATAAGAGCAAGTGTACAAATATCTCTAGAAAGTTCAAAATTATTAAAATATATTTTAAATATCCCATTTTCTCCAAAAATCATTCCTAAACTTATAAAAATTAAGAGCATTGGAATGCCAAATCTACTTAAAAATTTATATACAAACACACATAGAATTAGAACTATGGCGAAAAAAAGTAAAAGATTGTTCATTTATATTTTTTCCTTTCAAAATTTTTATATTTTTATAATTATAGCTTATAAAATAAAAAAAATAAATATTAAATAATTTGCAAGCATAGAATTAATAAAATAATAGACAAATTTAAATTTTAAAAAGTTGACAATTAATAACAAAAAGTTTATAATAATTAAGTTATAAAATAAAAAATATAATAAAAAAATAAGAAAGGAGGGTAAAATGCCTACTCTAAGTCAATTAGTAAAAAATGGAAGACAAACATTAGCTGAAAAGAAAAAATCTCCAGCTTTACTTGGAAACCCACAAAGAAGAGGAGTTTGTGTAAGAGTTTATACAACTACACCTAAGAAACCAAACTCAGCTTTAAGAAAAGTTGCCAGAGTAAAATTAACTAATGGTATAGAAGTAACTTGTTATATTCCTGGTGAAGGACATAACTTACAAGAACACTCAATAGTTCTAGTGAGAGGTGGAAGAACAAAGGACTTACCAGGGGTTAGATATAAGATTATAAGAGGTGCTTTAGATACTGCAGGTGTTGCAAAAAGAAAACAAGCTAGATCTAAGTATGGTGCTAAAAACGCATAATTTTAAGGAGGTGAAAAATTAATGTCAAGAAGAAGAGCAGCGGTAAAAAGAGATGTTTTACCAGATTCAAGATATTCAGATAAGGTTGTGACTAAAGTTATTAACTCAATAATGTTAGATGGAAAGAAATCAATAGCTGAAGGAATTTTTTACTCAGCAATGGATTTAATAAAAGAGAAAACTGGACAAGAAGGTTATGATATTTTTAAACAAGCTTTAGATAATATTAAACCTCAAATAGAAGTTAGATCTAGAAGAATAGGTGGAGCTACTTATCAAGTTCCTGTTGAAGTTAAAGCAGATAGACAACAAACTTTAGCAATTAGATGGTTAACTAACTATACAAGAGCTAGAAAAGAATATGGAATGATAGAAAAATTAGCAGCAGAATTAATTGCAGCAGCAAATAATGAAGGTGCTACAATAAAGAAAAAAGAAGATACATATAAGATGGCAGAAGCTAATAGAGCATTTGCACATTATAGAATATAATTTTTAGAAAACAATGTTTTCATTTAATCGAGGAGGAAAAATTTAATGGCTAGGAAAGTATCACTAGATATGACTAGAAACGTTGGAATAATGGCTCACATCGATGCAGGGAAAACAACAACAACTGAAAGAATACTATTTTTTACTGGGGTTGAAAGAAAACTAGGAGAAGTTCACGAAGGTCAAGCTACAATGGACTGGATGGAACAAGAGCAAGAAAGAGGGATAACAATAACCTCTGCGGCTACTACTTGTTTTTGGAGAGAACACAGAATAAATATAATAGACACACCAGGGCACGTGGACTTTACAGTTGAGGTTGAGAGATCTCTAAGAGTTCTAGATGGAGCGGTTGCTGTATTCTCAGCTGTTGATGGGGTACAACCACAATCAGAAACAGTTTGGAGACAGGCAGACAAATATAAGGTCCCAAGACTTGCATTCTTTAATAAAATGGACAGAATAGGGGCTAACTTTGATATGTGTGTATCAGATATTAAAGAGAAATTAGGTTCTAATCCAGTGCCTATACAGTTACCAATAGGTGCAGAGGATCATTTTGAAGGTGTTATTAATCTTATAGAAATGAAAGAATATGTTTGGCCAATAGATTCTGATAATGGTCAAAAATTTAATATTCAAGAAATTAGAGAAGAATTAAAAGAAAGAGCAGAAGAAGCTAGACAGTATATGTTAGAATCTATAGTTGAAACTGATGATGCTCTTATGGAAAAATTCTTTGGTGGTGAAGAGATTTCTAATGAAGAAATAAAGAAAGCTTTGAGAGTGGCAACTATTGAAAATATAATTGTACCAGTAACTTGTGGTTCATCATTTAAAAACAAAGGAGTTCAAGCACTATTAGATGCAATAGTAGACTATATGCCAGCTCCAACAGATGTTGCTATGGTAGAAGGGACAGATCCTAAAGACTTTGAAAAGAAAGTTGATAGAGAGATGTCAGATGATTCACCTTTCTCAGCATTAGCGTTCAAAGTAATGACAGATCCGTTCGTAGGAAGATTAACTTTCTTTAGAGTTTATTCTGGAGTAGTAGAAAAAGGTTCTTATGTATTAAATTCTACTAAAGGTAAAAAAGAGAGAATGGGAAGAATACTTCAAATGCATGCTAATAAAAGAGAAGAGATCGATTATGTATATTGTGGAGATATAGCTGCAGCAGTTGGTTTAAAAGACACAACTACAGGGGATACTCTATGTGCTGAAAATGCTCCAATAGTTCTTGAAAAAATGGAATTTCCAGAGCCAGTTATTTCAGTTGCAGTAGAGCCTAAAACAAAAAATGACCAAGAAAAAATGGGAATTGCTTTATCAAAACTTGCTGAAGAAGATCCTACTTTTAAAGTTAGAACAGATGAAGAAACAGGTCAAACTATTATCTCAGGAATGGGAGAACTACATCTAGAAATAATAGTTGACAGAATGAAGAGAGAATTTAAAGTTGAGTCTAATGTAGGAAAACCTCAAGTTGCTTATAGAGAAACAATAACAGCTTCTTATGATCAAGAAGTTAAATATGCAAAACAATCTGGAGGTAGAGGGCAATATGGACATGTTAAGATTATCCTTGAACCAAATCCAGGTAAAGAATTTGAGTTTGTAAATAAAATAACAGGTGGAGTTATTCCTAGAGAGTATATTCCAGCAGTTGAAAAAGGGTGTAAAGAAGCACTTGAATCAGGAGTTATAGCAGGATATCCTTTAGTGGATGTAAAAGTAACTCTTTATGATGGATCATATCACGAAGTTGACTCATCAGAAATGGCATTTAAAATAGCAGGTTCAATGGCTCTTAAACAAGCAGCAGCTAAAGCTAAACCAGTAATTTTAGAACCAGTATTTAAAGTGGAAGTGACAACTCCAGAAGAATATATGGGAGATATTATTGGAGATTTAAACTCAAGAAGAGGAATGGTTTCTGGAATGATAGATAGAAATGGAGCTAAGATAGTAACAGCTAAGGTTCCTTTATCTGAAATGTTTGGTTATGCAACGGATTTAAGATCTAAATCTCAAGGAAGAGCTACTTATTCTTGGGAATTTTCTGAATATCTTCAAGTTCCAGCTTCAATCCAAAAAACTATTCAAGAAGAAAGAGGAAAATAATTTTTATAATTTACTTTTTAGTAAAATAGTGTATAATTGAGTTAATAATAATATAAAAATAAAAATCTAATTAGGAGGAAAAAATGGCTAAAGAAAAATTTGAAAGAAGTAAACCCCATGTAAACATTGGAACAATTGGTCACGTTGACCACGGAAAAACTACAACTACAGCAGCAATTTCTAAAGTATTATCAGATAAAGGGTTAGCACAAAAAGTTGATTTTGATAAAATTGATGCTGCTCCAGAAGAAAAAGAAAGAGGAATTACAATCAATACAGCACATATAGAATATGAAACTCAAGAAAGACACTATGCACACGTTGACTGTCCAGGACACGCGGACTATGTTAAAAATATGATAACAGGAGCTGCACAAATGGATGGAGCAATACTTGTTGTTTCTGCTGCAGATGGTCCTATGCCTCAAACAAGAGAACATATATTACTTTCTAGACAAGTTGGAGTTCCATATATAGTTGTTTATTTAAATAAATCAGATATGGTTGAGGACGAAGAATTATTAGAATTAGTAGAAATGGAAGTTAGAGAATTACTAACTGAATATGGATTCCCAGGAGATGATATTCCAGTTATAAGAGGTTCTTCATTAGGAGCTTTAAATGGGGAAGAAAAATGGGTAGAAAAAATAATGGAACTTATGGCAGCAGTAGATAGCTATATTCCTACTCCAGAAAGAGCAGTAGACCAACCATTCTTGATGCCAATAGAAGATGTATTCACAATAACAGGAAGAGGAACAGTTGTTACTGGAAGAGTTGAAAGAGGAGTAATCAAAGTTGGAGAAGAAATAGAAATAGTTGGAATTAAACCAACATCTAAAACTACATGTACTGGTGTAGAAATGTTTAGAAAACTTCTTGATCAAGGTCAAGCTGGAGATAATATAGGTGCTCTATTAAGAGGAGTTAAGAAAGAAGATGTTGAAAGAGGACAAGTTCTTGCTAAACCAGGAAGTATCTTACCTCATACAAATTTTAGAGGAGAAGTTTACGTACTAACTAAAGAAGAAGGTGGAAGACATACTCCATTCTTCACAGGATATAGACCTCAATTTTACTTCAGAACTACTGACATAACTGGAGCAGTAAATTTACCTGAAGGAGTAGAAATGGTAATGCCAGGAGATAACATTGAAATGACTGTTGAATTAATTCACCCAATCGCAATGGAAACTGGATTAAGATTCGCAATTAGAGAAGGTGGAAGAACAGTTGCTTCAGGAGTTGTTTCTGAAATAACTAAATAATAAAAAATTTTTTAAGAGAGCTTTTTGGGGGCAATACACATTTAGCTCTCTTTTTTTATTCACAAAAAAAGATGCTGAATGAATTAAAGTAATACTCAAAAATATCCATCTAAAAATATTTGATAATTTTTAATAGACTATATGGTATAATTATTTAAATGAAAAAGGGAGGGAGTTTATGAATTTTGAGATAGGAAATGTAAGTTTTGACTTAGTTGGAATAATATTTATAGCTGTACTTTTTATATTAATTCTTACATCCCTAATTGTAAATTATAAAATATTTAAAAGGATAAAAAGTATTTTTATAAAAATTTTATTTTTTGTAGAGGTATTAATTAGAGCGGTAGCATCTTATTATATTTTTTATTATTTTATTTTAATACTTGCACTTAATAGCACATTAATGGAAAAAATTTTATATGGACTTTTATTTGTATCATCCTTATTTATTCCAGTAATACCACAGCTTATTTTAATTTTTTTTATGGCTTAAAATTTTCTTTATAAAATTACTGTAAAATGATGGTAAAGAACATAGATTTATAAAATAAATATAATTTTATAAAAAAATATATAAAATATATTCGTATTCTTTCTAAAAAAACTCTATAATTGTAATGTAAGAAATATTAATGTACTAATATTAAAAAATATATAAATAAAAAAGATTAAAATAAATTAGAAAATAGATTTATTTTGATTTTTTTAAACAATTATTAAAGTCATTTTAAAAATTAAATTTTGTTTTATTACAAGTGGAGGTGTTTATTTTGGAATTGGTATTAAGCAGTAAAAAAATCACTTTGGAAGATTTAATTAATGTTACAAGAAATGGATATAAGGTAAAGATTTCTGAGGAGGCTTACGAAAAGATTGATAAGGCAAGGGCATTAGTTGACAAATATGTTGAGGATGGTAAAGTTTCTTATGGAATAACAACAGGATTTGGGAAATTTGCTGAAGTTTCTATATCTAAAGAACAAACGGGGCAACTACAAAAAAATATAGTTATGAGCCATGCTTGTAGCGTTGGAGAACCTATGGCAAACGATGTTTCTAGAGGAATAGTTTTATTAAGAGCTGTAAACTTAGCTAAAGGATATTCAGGAGTTAGAAGAATTGTTGTAGAAACTTTAGTTGAGATGTTAAATAAAAATGTAACACCTTGGATACCTGAAAAAGGTTCAGTGGGTTCATCAGGTGATTTATCTCCACTAGCTCATATGTCTTTAGTATTGTTAGGAATGGGGAAAGCATATTATAATGGAGAATTAATGAGTGGAAGAGAAGCCATGGAAAAAGCAGGAATAGCTATAATTCCAGAATTATCATCGAAAGAAGGGCTAGCCTTAACTAATGGAACGCAATCTTTAACATCTTTAGGAGCTCATACTTTATATGATGCAATTAATTTATCAAAACATCTAGATATAGCAGCTTCTATGACTATGGAAGGTTTACATGGAATAGTTGATGCTTATGATGCAAGAATAGGAGAAGTAAGAGGTCAGTCAGGGCAAATAAGAACTGCTAAAAATATGAGAACTATTTTAAATGGAAGTAAGAATGTTACTAAACAGGGTGTTGAAAGAGTTCAAGATTCTTATGTATTAAGATGTATACCTCAAATTCATGGAGCAACTAAAGATACTTTAGAATATGTAAAACAAAAAGTTGAAATAGAAATAAATGCTGTTACGGATAATCCTCTAATTTTTGTTGAAACAAATGAAGTTATATCAGGTGGAAATTTCCATGGTCAGCCTATGGCATTACCATTTGATTTTCTAGGAATCGCTATAGCAGAGATGGCAAATGTTTCTGAAAGAAGAATAGAAAAAATGACTAACCCAGCCTTAAGCCATGGACTTCCAGGATTTTTAGTTGAAAATGGAGGATTAAATTCAGGTTTTATGATAGTTCAATATTCTGCTGCAGCACTTGTATCTGAAAATAAGGTTTTAGCACACCCTGCATCTGTAGATTCTATTCCTACATCAGCAAATCAAGAAGATCATGTTTCTATGGGTTCAATAGCTGCAATAAAAGCAAAAAATATATTAGAAAATACTAGAAAAGTAATAGGAATGGAATTAATTTCTGCCTGTCAAGCAATTGATTTAAAAGGAGCAAAAGATAAATTGGCTCCAGCTGTAAAACTAGCTTATGAAGAAGTTAGAAGATTAATTCCTTATGTAAAAGAAGATAGAGAAATGTATATTGATATTCATACAGCTGAAGATATAATAAAGACAAATAAAATTGTAGAAAATGTGGAAAAAGAAACAGGAATATTAGAATTCTAATTAGGAGGAAATATATGATTAATAATAAATCAATTTATGAAGCAATGACGATAAAATTAACTGCTGAAGATATACCAATGGAAATACCTAAATTGGACCCTTCTATAAGAAGAGCACCAAAAAGAATAGTTAAACTATCAGATCATGATATAGAACTAGCAGTGAGAAATGCTCTTAGATATATACCAGAAGAATTTCATGAAATGCTAGCACCAGAATTTTTAGAAGAATTAGAAACTTATGGAAGAATATATGGTTATAGGTTCAGACCAGCTGGACAAATTTATGGAAAGCCAATAGATGAATATAAAGGAAAATGTGTAGAAGCTAAAGCTATGCAAGTTATGATAGATAATAACTTGGATTTTGATATTGCTCTTTATCCATATGAATTAGTAACTTACGGAGAAACAGGTCAAGTTTGCCAAAATTGGATGCAATATAGACTTATAATGAAATACCTTGAAAATATGACTCAAGATCAAACTCTTGTGGTGACATCTGGCCATCCAGCAGGTTTGTTTAGATCTAATCCAAGTGCACCAAGAGCAATAATTACAAATGGTCTTATGATAGGTTTATTTGATAACTATGAAGATTGGGCAAGAGGAGCAGCGATAGGTGTTGCTAACTATGGTCAAATGACTGCAGGAGGATGGATGTATATAGGTCCGCAAGGAATAGTTCATGGGACTTATTCAACGATTTTAAATGCAGGTAGATTGTTCTGTGGAGTTCCAGCTGATGGAGATTTAAGAGGAAAATTATTCATTACATCTGGTCTTGGAGGGATGAGTGGAGCTCAAGGGAAGGCTTGTGAAATAGCAAAAGGTGTTGGAATTGTTGCAGAAGTTGATTTATCAAGAATTAACACAAGACTTGAACAAGGTTGGGTAAATGTTATAACTAAAACTCCAGAAGAAACTTTTAAAATTGCTGAAGAAAAAGTTGCAGCAAAAGAACCTTATGCAATAGCTTATCATGGAAATGTAGTAGAGTTACTTGAATATGCAATAGAGTATAATAAGCACATAGATTTATTATCAGATCAAACATCTTGTCATGCTGTATATGATGGAGGATATTGTCCAGTAGGAACTTCATTTGAAGAGAGAACAAGACTTCTTGGAACTGATAGAGCTAAATTTAAAGAGCTAGTAGACGAAGGATTAAAAAGACATTATAAAGCAATTAAAACATTACATGATAGAGGGGTTTATTTCTTTGATTATGGAAACAGTTTCTTAAAATCTATCTATGATGTAGGAATATTAGAAATTTCTAAAAATGGAAAAGATGATAAAGAAGGATTTATTTTCCCTTCATATGTAGAAGATATATTAGGACCAGAGTTATTTGACTATGGATATGGACCATTCAGATGGGTTTGTTTATCAAGAAAAAAAGAAGATTTATTAAAAACAGATAAGGCAGCATTGGAATTAGTAGATCCAAATAGAAGATACCAAGATAGAGATAACTATGTATGGATACAAGATGCAGATAAAAATGGTTTAGTTGTTGGAACTCAAGCAAGAATATTCTATCAAGATGCTATGAGTAGAACAAAAATAGCTTTAAAATTCAATGAAATGGTAAGAAATGGGGAAATAGGACCTGTAATGTTAGGAAGAGATCACCATGATGTATCTGGAACAGATTCGCCATTTAGAGAAACTTCTAACATAAAAGATGGAAGTAATATAATGGCAGAAATGGCAACTCAATGTTTTGCAGGAAATGCAGCAAGAGGAATGACTATGATAGCTCTTCATAACGGTGGAGGAGTAGGAATAGGAAAATCTATAAACGGTGGATTTGGAATGGTATTGGATGGAAGCCACAGAGTTGATGAAATCTTAATGCAAGCTATGCCTTGGGATGTTATGGGTGGAGTTGCAAGAAGAGCTTGGGCAAGAAATCCTCATTCAATAGAAACTGTAATTGAATATAACAATGATAATAAAGGAACAGACCATATTACATTACCATATATAGTTTGTGATGAATTAATTAAAAAAGTCTTAAAAAAATAAGACCTTACACCACTTTTTATATATATAATAAAAAGGATACTCTTTATGGGTATCCTTTTTACTGTATAAAATATATAGAGGTTTTTATTTTAAGTATTCAAGAGCTAAAGAAGAGAACAGAAGAACTCCATTTTTTAAAATGCTTTCATTGATATTAAATTTAGAATTATGAAGTACAGAACATCCTTCATAAGCTGTTCCTAACCAAAAGAAAGCACCTTTATAATCTTTTAGATAAAAAGCAAAATCTTCTGCACACATTGAAGGCTCTTTGATTTCCACTAAAGACTCTATTCCTAAATATTCCTTTACAACCTTTCTTGCAAATTCAATAGACTCATCATCATTAATTAATGAGCAATATCCTCTTTGATATTCAATAGAACTTTGAGTTCCAAAAAAGCTATCAAGAGCTTTTAGGCTATCATTTAATCTTTTTTCTATAAAATCTCTTATTGTTGGATTAAAAGTTCTACAAGTTCCTTCGATTCTAACATTTTCAGCAACAACATTATACCTAACACCAGCATTCATAGTTCCTATTGTAAAAACTACATTTTCCATAGGACTTATTTCTCTTGAAATTATAGATTGTGTACTTACAATCCAATTTGCTGCAGCAACTAGAGCATCAATTCCTTTATTAGGTTCAGCGGCATGAGATGCTTTTCCTTTTATATTGATATAGAAATGGTCAGAAGCAGCCATAAAAGCTCCTTCTTTTAGTGCAATTTTATTAGATTCAATTTCAGGCCAGACATGGAGTCCATAAATTTTATCAATTCCCTCAAGAGCTTTACTTGCTATAATTCTTTTAGCTCCTCCATTTGGAGAGTCTTCTTCAGCTGGTTGAAAAACTAGTAAAACTTCACCTTTAATATCTTTTTCAAAAGTTTTTAAAATTTTTGCAGTACCTAATAAGATGGCCATATGAGCATCATGACCACAGGCATGCATAAGCCCTTTCTTTAAAGATTTATATGAAATTTCATTTTCTTCTTCAACTGGCAAAGCATCCATATCTGCTCTAAATGCAATTTTCTTTTCAGATTTATTTAGTCCAATTTTTGCAATTATTCCATAGTTATCACTCTGTCTTTCATATCTTACATCAAGTTCTTCTAAAATTTTTATAATGAAGTCAGAAGTATTTTTTTCATTATTGGATAATTCGGGATTTTTATGAAGATATCTTCGCCAATTTATTACATCTTCTTCGATAGCTTTTATTTTATTTATTAAAATTTCTTTCATAGATCTTACCTTTCTAAATTTTTAAATGAAAATTTACTTATCAAAATTGCTAAAATAGTAAAGCCTATTCCTATAGCTAATGATAGCATAGCTCCCGAAAACAAACCTTTATCAAGGAGAGTAGCTAAAATTAAATTTAATAGTGCAAAATAAGTTATACTAATAATAGTGTAGGCAAAAGAATAATTTGTCATGACAGGACTTTTGAAATCTGGATCACAAATTCTTAGTAAAAGTATTCCTGTTAAAAATACACCAGTGGACATTCCAAAAGTGGATATCATATGTTCAAACCAATAATCTTTTAAAAAATATTTACACATATAAAATAGGAAAAAAGTAGTTAAAATAAATCCTATAATACACATAAGTGTAATAGGAACTATAAAGGCAAAAACAGCTTTAATTGGTAAGCTAGCAATAGCAGCAATGACAGCAAATTCAGTTAATGTACCAGAAATTTTTGCTTTTACCTTAGAATCAACTAAGAAATCTAATTTTAACTTACACATAAGATTCCAGAAAATAAACATTACAACTATGGAATAAGCCCATATGGAAATTTTATCTAAAATAAAAATTTTGTGAGTTTTCATAAATTCTAATAGTTTAAATGAGATAAGGCAGACACTAAAAATAATTGCAAAGTGAAAGGCAAGAGAATCTATTGATGCAGAAAGAGTAGTATCTCTTCCTAAAAGAGGTTGTTTTTCAGTGTCTTTTATATATCCTATTTTAAAACTTTCAGGTATATCTCCTGGCTTTTTTAAAATTGCTGTATAACCTTTACGAGAGGAAAAATTAATTAGTAACATACCGATTAAAATACCTCCAACTATACCAAAAGTAGCAGTTGTTGTAGCAACACCTTGAGCAGTTTCCCAATAAGGTAGATTAGCATTTTGTAACATATTTCCAAGTAAACCAGCTGTTCCATGCCCTCCAACAAAACCTAAGCCCAGTTCCCAACCAAAAGTTCTATAGAAATCATATTTTCCATTGAATATATATTGCATAGAAAATCCAGCAAAAAATTGAAACATTGCTATTCCTAATCCTATAAAAGCTAAAGGAAGTACATTTTTTACTGATTTTACTTCTGATGAAAATTTCAATCCAAGTGGAACAGAGGCAACTATTGGAATTATAAGGATACCTGGTAAAAGAGAGTAAATTTTAAGCCATTCTGGAGAGATTTTTAAAATATTGAAACACACAGGACCTAAAATTAATAATAAGAAACCTCCAATAACTGAAGCAGGCATAAAAGTTTGTTGAAAAAATTTTATTTTGGCTCTCAGAAAGGTACCTAACAATAAAAATAGTCCCAATAAACCTAAACTATTCAATAATTCAGAAAACATTTTAGCTGTCATATCCAATTTGTATGATATAAATTATATCATACATCCTCCTTCCTTAATTAATATAGAGATATCAAATTTTTTGACATATTTTTTGACATCTTTTAATTAAAATAATTATACTTTTTTAAATATTATTTGTCAAATTTTTTGACAAAATTTTTTAACTAAAAAAAGATATAAATGGTATAATAAAAGTAAAAAAGTGAGGAATATATTATGATAAAAATAGCTATTTTTACTCCTAAAAACTCATTCAATTCCATAAAGAAAGCCTTAGAAGAAATAGAATGTAATAAAGAATATATATTTTATGATAATTTATATAGCCTAGGAGAAATATATAAAAAAATAGCCCATAAGTATCATGGCATTATTACAAGTGGACCTATAGGTTATGAAAATATAAAAAAACAAGTGAAAATTACAACACCTATCTACTATCTTGAAATTTCTAAAAGTGATCTTTTTAAATACTTATTTGAAACATTGAAAGAGAGACCTGATATAAATTTTTCACGAGTTTATATTGATTTTATTTCAAACGAAGATAAAGAATATTGGTTAGAAAATGTATTTAAAAAGGATGAAGAACCTATATTTTTACCTTTAGATTACAGTGATTCAAAGCTATATGAAAATTTTAAAAAAAATTATTTGAGACTTAAAGAAGAAAAAAAAATTGATTATGTTTTAACTAGGATAAGTAATATGTTACCGTTTTTGGATGAACATAAAATTCCATATAAATTTCTTTTTCCATCTGAGTCAGCAATAAGAGAAACTGTTACATTGGCAATAAATGATATAAAGGCAAAAAAATTTGATAAGAATCAGGTGGTTTTTGGAAAACTAAAAGGACAAAATAATTTAAAAGAATTAGAAAATATTATTCAAAGTAGCTGTAAAAATTGTATTTTACAAAGAGATAGAGAAGATTTGAATATTTTGGTCTTAAAAGAAGATTTTTTAGAATTAGATATTAATTCTTTAATAAAATCTAAATATAAAAAGGACTTTTTTATAGGTTGGGGTAATGGGAAAAATATGAATGAAGCTCGATTTTATGCAGAAGAAGCCTTAAAAAAGAATATAGAAACCTGTGGTGAGATAGTGTGTATTATGGGAGCAGATAAAACGAAAATTTTAAAAGAAATAGATGAAAAGAAAAAAGAAAATCTAGAAATTATTGAAAAATTAAAAAAACTAAATATTAGTAATGAAAGAGCAAAGAATTTAATAGAAATTTTTAGAAAAGAAAAAAGAATAAGTTCAGAAGAACTAGGAGTATACTTGAGTATCTCTTCACGAACAGCGAATAGAATACTGGATAAATTAGAAAAAAATTCCTTAGCTAATGTTTTTATAGAAAAAATGAAGCGAGGAAGACCTAAAAAAATTTATATTTTAAATTTTTAATAAAGAAAGGATATTGCAAATTAGATTTTTAAAAGTTTTAAGCTCATAAATTTCTAATATTTTTATCAAAGTTACAGCTCTTAAAAATATTAAAATTTATATTGGCAATTCAAACTTATGAAATCTTTAAAATGCAATATCCTTTTTTAAATTTCAACTCTGTCATCTAGTGCTCTTGAAATAGTGGCACTATCTGAAAACTCAATATTTCCTCCCATAGGAATACCACTAGCAAGCTTT
Organism: Fusobacterium sp.; assembly: GCF_030528405.1. Taxonomy (GTDB): domain Bacteria; phylum Fusobacteriota; class Fusobacteriia; order Fusobacteriales; family Fusobacteriaceae; genus Fusobacterium. The sequence continues at coordinate 14,998 of NZ_JAUMYY010000004.1, read as the reverse complement.
GTTACTTTTATGTCAAAGTTTTTTATAAGTTTTGCTAAATACATAGCGGTGGTTTCGCCTTCCAGATTAGGATTGGTAGCTAAAATAATTTCTTTTATATCATTGTCTGCTATTCTTTGAATTAGAGATTTTATATTAAGCTCATTAGGACCAATCCCATTTAATGGATCCAGTCTTCCTTCTAAAACGTGATAAGTACCTCTAAATTTTGTAGTTTTTTCCAATGTAACTATGTCTTTACTTTCTTCAACAACACAAATAATACTTTTTTCTCTTAAACTATCAGAGCAAATATCACATATGTCAGATTCACAAAAATTACCACATATAGTACATTTTTTTACTTTTTCCTTAACTGTATGTAATGCTTCAATAAAATTTTCTACTTCTTCTTTGGATTGATTAAGCATAAAAAAAGCATATCGAGTAGCTGATTTTATCCCTACACCAGGTAATTTATTAAACTCTAGAATTAGCCTTTCTAAACTTTTTGTAGCCATTGTTTCACCTAAAAAATAGATTTTTTAATATCTTTAACAACTTTACTGATCTCTCTTCTCTCTTTACCCAATTCAGCATTTTTAATAATATAGTCATCAACCCTATCTTCATAATCAGATTGCATATTATCAATTATATCTAAAATGTCTTGATAAGACATACTAGCTCTAATATAGGCTTTTAAATTATTTAAAAGCTCAACTCTTTTTCTATTATCTCTGATTTTTCTATCGTTATCTTCAATTTCTCTTTTTATTTGATTTTTTCTTCTTTCTTTTCTTACTAGCTCTAAAACATTATCCATTTTATACTCCTATTTTGATAAAAGAATTGCTAAATCATAATCCTTTTTAAAATTAGAATTTCTTTCAGCTGAACAAGCAAATTCTAGAGGATGAGTTATTATTTCGTTTCTCTCTATACCAACCATTACACCACTTTCTCCTTCATACAGTAGTTCAACAGCTCTAGCTCCCATTCTTGTTGCGAGAACTCTATCAAATCCAGAAGGAGTACCTCCTCTTTGCACATGCCCTAAGACAACAGATCTAATTTCTGTATTAATTTTCCCCTTCAATTGCTGCTCAATTTCTAAAACATTTCCTACACCTTCAGCGACTAAAACTATATCATGAAGTTTCCCCTGTTTTCTTCTGGCTTGAATTTGTAATGCTAGCATTTCAATAGGATTGTCCATTTCAGGAATCATTATTCCATCTCCACCACCTGCTAAACAAGCATGCAAAGCTAAATCTCCTGCTCTTCTACCCATGACTTCTATTAAAATAGTTCTTTCATGTGAAGTAGCAGTATCTCTTATTTTTGACATAGCATCTAAAATGGTATTTAAACAAGTATCAAAACCTAATGTAAAATCTGTACCACAGATGTCATTGTCGATAGTTCCGGGGATTCCAACGACTCTTATACCATGTTCTTTGTAAAGTAAGTTAGCTCCACGGTAGGAACCATCTCCACCAATTACAACTAAGTATTCTATTCCTCTTTTCTTCAAGTTATTGGCAGCTATAGCTCTAAATTTTTCTTTTTTAAATTCTTCGCATCTAGCTGTTAGAAGAATAGTACCTCCTCTATCGATAATACCAGAAACATATCTTTCATCCATTAGAAATATTTCATCATTAAGCATACCTAGATATCCACGTTTTATTCCATATACTTCAAAACCATAAGATATTGCGACTTTTGCAGCAGCTCTTATGGCTGCATTCATTCCAGGAGAATCTCCACCACTTGTTAAAATCGCTATTTTTTTTTGCATTTTAAAAATCACCTACATTAAATTTATTTATAAAATATTCCCATATCTCTGAATTTATTATATCTTTTTTCTAATAATTCATCTAATGATATTTTTTCAAGTTCTTCAATTGTTTCTAAAATAACCTTTTTAAGATTAAAAGCAGTGCATTCTGGGCATCTGTGTGCTCCACCTAAAGATTCATCGATTATACCGTCTATCAAACCTACATTTAAAAGGCTATGAGAAGAAATCTTTAAATTTTTAGCTGCTTCTTCTGTTCTACTTGGATCTTTATATAAGATAGCAGCACAACCTTCTGGAGATATAACAGAATATGTTGAATTTTCAAGCATAAAAACCTTATCTGCAACTCCAAGTCCCAGTGCACCTCCTGAACCTCCCTCACCAATTACAACAGAAATAATAGGAGTTTTAAGTCCGCTCATTTCCATTAAATTTCTTGCAATAGCTTCTCCTTGACCATGTTTTTCAGCTTCGAGTCCTGGATAAGCCCCTGGAGTATCTATAAAAGTTAGAACAGGAATATGAAATCTTTCAGCCATTTCAAAAAGCCTTAAAGCCTTTCTATAACCTTCAGGGTTTGCCATTCCGAAATTTCTAAAAACTTTTTCTTTCATTGTTCTGCCCTTTTGATGGCCAATAACCATAAATTTTTTACCATCAATTTTACAAAGTCCTCCGATTATAGCTGGATCGTCTCTGAATAATCTATCTCCATGTAACTCCACAAAATCTTCAGTAATCATTTCTATGTAGTCAAGGGTATAAGGTCTAGCAGGATGTCTTGAAACAGCAACCCTTTGCCAGTCACTTAAATTATCATAAAGTATTTTTAAAGCTATATCTTTTTGGTCTTTTAATTTATTAATTTCATCAGATAGATCTATCTCTTTTTCTTCAGAGAATTTAGTAAGTTCATCTATCTTATGTTGTATTTGTTCTATTTCATATTCAAATTGCATACTATTTCCTCCTACTTAAACAAGATTAGTTAAAACTTTATGTATAGTATTTTTTAAATCTTCTCTTTTTGCAATAATATCAACCATTCCACATTCCTGTAAAAATTCACTTTTTTGGAAATTTTCAGGTAACTTTTGTTTAATTGTTTGTTCTATAACTCTTGGTCCTGCAAATCCTATTCTTGCTTTAGGTTCTGAAATAATGACATCACCTAGCATGGCAAAAGATGCAGTAACTCCTCCTGTTGTTGGATTTACTGGAACAGATATAAAGGGTAAACTATGAAGTCGCATTTGTTTAGCAGCAGCAGAAGTTTTAGCCATTTGCATTAAAGAAAAAAGCCCTTCTTGCATTCTAGCACCACCAGATATGGCAACTACTACTGCAGGGATATGATGTTCAATAGCTCTTTCCATAGCAGCTGTTATTTTTTCACCTACAACAGATCCCATGCTTCCACCCATAAAATTAAAGTCCATACATGCTATACTTACTTTAAGCCCGTTTATCTCTCCTATACCACTTATAACACCTTCATACATACCAGTTTGTTCTTGTGCTTGAATATTTTTTTCTACATAGTCTGGAAAATCCAAGGGATTAGCAGAGGATAGAGTTGTATCTTCTTCCACAAAAGTTCCTTCATCAATGAGTAAAGAAATTCTTTCTCTAGCACTCATATTGAAGTAATTATCACAATTAGGACATTTTTTTAAATTTTTAGCTATATCTGCTCTGTGATTTAATTCAGAGCAACTAGGACATTTTATCCACTCATCTTCTTTAGCTTTGTCTATATTTTTTACTTTGTATTTAGCAATTCTTTCCTCTTCACTTTCTTTATCCAAAGTTAAATATTTTTTCTTAGTTTTCAATTTAACTGGGCTTACTTTCGAAGAAGATTTATTTGACGAAAATAAGCTTTTTCCAAATGAAAAAATTCCCATAATATATTTTCACCTCTTTTTAATCTTTTTGTTTTAAAAATTATAACTGTTGTTATATTATATTTTATTTTTATTGTTTTTTCAATAATTTTATTTTTGAAGGGCTTGAAAAAATCAATTTTTTTAACATATAATGAATTTTAAATTTATGTATTTGTTTTGTCCCTTTAAAGATTTTTGCCTTTTATTAGAAATTAATATTTATTAAATATCATTAAAAAAATTAACTTTTATTAGAATTTTTTAAAGCTTTTGTGTAGAACTAATACAACTAATACATTATAAAGAAAATAAAAATTGTTGGTTCATATGCACTTAAATAAACTTGACTTTTAAAATAGCCAAGTTTTATAATATTAAAAATAGAATAAAATGATAAAATATATTAATTAAATATTTATATTAAGACAAATTAAATTTATATAAAATAAATGAGGAGGATAAAGTTATGAAAAAAATTTTTAAATTGGCATTATTTTTTATATTTCCTTTCAATTTTTTATTTGGAGCTCCAGCTTCAAACACTAAAAAGAATGAAGTTTAGGAAATTCAATTAAAATTTTTACCAAAAAATTTAAAAGAGCTAAAGAGTTTAGAACAAGCTAAACTACTAAGTCCACAAGATACAGTAGCATGCTATATTGCAGCTATTGTAGATATCCAGAGTTTCAGGAGGACGGAATGGAGATGATAGAATTTTTAAATGGTCCTACAGAACTTACAGCTTATGATAAGCAATTTTATAAGGATCGTTTATGTGAAAAAGAATATCTTCCAAAATCATATCTGAAAGGAAGCAGCCCAGAAAATAATTACAGCCCTTCTAAACCTTATACTGTAATCATTTCTTTTAATCCTTACTCATATGAGCAGGAAAACCTTGTTAAGTTATTTGTTAAAAGTTCGGGAGCAGATAGCCCAAGACCTATCACTTTAAGGTTAAAACCATCTACTGGAGAATGGTTCTTATGGGATCAAGCTTTACTTACTGGCATTAGAATTTCAGCTTCTTCAGACCCTTGGAAATAAAAAATTGGCTTGAGAATACAGTGAGGAGAGAAAAAATGAAAAAAATATTATTATCAATATTTGTTTTATTATCCTGCTTATTTGTAAGTTGTAAAAATGAGAAAAAAGAAGTTAATACAGCAGGCACAGAGAATAAAATTGAAAACTCAGATATTGTAAAAAAATACTTGGACTTTTTTAATCAGGAAGATAATGCTATAATTGCAGTATATTTTAAAAATAAGGAATTTTTGAGCGAAGAACAATGGAAAGGTTTGACTTTATTAGATCCACAGGAAAAAGTTCAAGAAAGTTTAGGAAATTTTAAAAATTATATTTTAGTAATAGCTAATGATGATATAAAAAACTGTAGAGTAATGTCATTAGATGGAGATGAATTATACTCGTTCTCTCTAAAAAAGACAGAAAATTTTGTTATAAAGAATTATGAAGATAAAGAAATTTACATAAATATGTCTGGTGACAAAGAAAATATTAGCCTTGAAATATATGGAAGCGAGGGCTTGAGTGAGTATTATTCTGAAAATGAAGAGTATAAAATAGCAGATTATGGATATGAAGTACGAGCTTGGCATGAATATAAGGGATATAATGAAACTGAAGAAAATGAAAATCTTCCAGAAAAAAAAGGAAATATTTCAGAAGAGATAGATTTAGATGGAGATGGAAAAAGTGAAAAAATAAGTTTCTTAGCTGATGGGGATACAGGCAAATTTATTATTGATGAAAGAGAGTATGAAATATATCAAATATTAGCCTTAGTAGATATAGAAATATTTGGACCTATTTCCAATTTAGAAATTATTGATATTGATAAAAATGATAAACATAAAGAAATAGTATTCAGAATTTCAGGTGAAAATGAACTTGGAAAAGAAACCTTTATTATTTTTCATTATAAGGATGGGGATTTAAAATATCTTGGAAGTCTTGAATACGAAGCTTATCACTCACTAGCTGAAGTTGTTGATTCGGAAAATAATCTAATCAATATAAAAAATAATTTTGGGCTGTATTTAGATTTTCCATATAATGTTTCGATAATGTATAAAATAAAAAATGAAAAGTTGGTTCTGGAAACAAAAGTAGAAGAGATGAAATTCTTTGATGGAAGAATAGTCGGAATTGTAAGGATACCTGTTAATATTTATGAGTCAACAGATTCTAATAAATTATTATTTAAAGCTAAGGAAGGAAGCATTTTATTATTTTTAGAAACAGATCATAAATCTTGGATAAAAGTTAAGGACTTTAAAACAGGTGCAATAGGCTATATAAGATTTATAGCCAAAACAGAAAAAGAAAATGAAAAATATTCAGATATTAAATTTTTTGAACAAGATGAATTAAAGCTATTTTCTAATGTATTTATGAATCTTCCAGAGATAGGCTTTTAACGCTAATGAAAGACTAATATTGATATTAAGTAAATGATTAAAATTATATAAGGGAGAAAATAATGAAAAAAATAATGATTTTTATTTTGCTTATATTTTCTGCTTTGTTTATAAGCTGTAAAAATGAAAAGCAGGAAGTTAGCCAAAATATTTCAAATGCTGAGACAGAAGTATCAAACTTTGTTAAAAAGCATTTAGATTTTTGTGAAGCAGATGATGCATTAATTGGAGTATTTTTTAAAAATAAAGACTTTCTTTCTGAGGATGAATGGAAAGAATTTAAAGTTCTAGATTCAAAGGAAGAATTTAAAGGAAATTGGGGAGATTTCAAAAACTATATTCTTGTTATAGCTAATCAGGATATTTCAAATTGTGATATTAAAACTGCTGGTGAAGTTGAAGAAAAAATATTCTCCTTTTCAATGAAAAGAGGAGAAGCTTTTGTACTAAAAAATTATGATAAACCAGTTTATTTATTCTTTTCAAAAGAGGGAGAGGATAATATACAAATGTGGGGTGACGATAAAGTCTATCTTTTTAGGGAAAATTCAAATGAAGGCTTAGAAACTGTATATACAATTAAATCATGGACTAAATTAGAAGAAGAAGTAAACTTTGATTCAGATGAATCCAAAATTGAAATTTCTGAAGAAATAGACTTAAATAAGGATAATCAAAGTGAAAAAATTCATTTTATATCTGATGATGCGGAAGATTTTTTTAAGGAAGTCAAGACTGTTTATACAGGAACTGTTAAAATAGATGATAATGTTTTTACAACAGAAGATTTAGTAAAAATGGCAGGAATTAGCTCTGAAGAAAATCATCTTTGGGGACTTCCACTTGGAGATATGGAAATTATAGATATGGACCCAAAAGATAAATATAAAGAGCTTATTTTTAAGATAAATTCTTATTCAGGCGAGTCTGATGGAATAGGAATTGTATTTCATTATAAAGAAAATGCTTTAGTATATATAGGACATATTATTTATGGGATGTCAATAAAAATCGCTCCAACTTATAATGAAAAAGATAAGACATTAAATATAATGGGATATGACACAGAATTAGGTTTCCCCTATTATAGAGAAAATATCTATAAATTAGAGAATGAAAAAATAGTTCTGGAAGAAGGAATAAAAAAGATAAGAGAGTATGATAACAAAATAGTGGGAACAGTTAATTTGCCAATTAATATTTATAAAGATATAAAGTCAAAGGAACTGCTGTTTAAAGCTGAAAAAGGAAGAATTTTATTATTTATAGAAACAGACCAAAAATCATGGATTAAAATTAGAGATTTTGAAACTGGAAAAGAAGGTTATATAAGGTTTGATTTTAAATTAAATGAAGATGGTTTTAATGAAATTAAGTTTTTAGAACAAGAAGAGTTGAAAGAAAAAATATTCTATGAAATATTTGATCACCTGCCAGCATATGGGTAAAATAAAAAGGGACTGTTGCAAATGAACTGCACCCAAAATCTTGGACACAAGATTGGAGGTGCAGTTCATAGAAAGGTTTGCTTGTCAGCCTAAATATAGAATTTTAATATTTTTTCGAAACATAGCTTTAATAAAAATATTAAAAATTATTATTAGGCATGACTCTAAATACCTATAAACCTTTAAGTTGCAATAAGTCCTTATTTTTTTAATGAAAAATAATCACCTTTTTTCTCAATTAAGCCGCTTTTTAAAAGCTTACCTATTGCCCTTTTAAAAGCTTTTTTTGTAAGTCCAAAATAATCTAAAATTTCTTCTGGAGAACTTTTATCGTTAAAACGGAAATGATCTTTTAAGATTTTCATTTTGTTCATTATTAATTCGGCATCATTTTCGATTTGTGCAGATAAGAGCTTTCTAGGACTTAAATCTATTTTTCCGTCTTCTCTTACTCTTGTAACTCTAAGGGTTAATTCATCACCTATAGAATATTTTTCAAAACATTCATTTTTAGGAATAAGTCCAAAATATCTATCTTCAACAGCTACAAAAACTCCTATATCTTCATTAATTCGATATACAGTTGCAGAAACTATATCTCCTTTATTTATTGAAGACGAAGGCATTAGAAATTTATAAATTTTCATTGTGGCTGAAACTCTTCCTCTACTGTCTTCATATAAACCTACTAAATATTTTTTCCCAATTTCAACATTTATTTCTTGTTGGGAACGAGGTAACATCAAATCTTTATTTAAGCCCCAATCTAAAAATGCTCCAAATTTAGGATGAGTATCAACAACTTTGAGTTTTGCGAGAGTACCTACTAAAGCTTCAGTTTTTCTGAAAGTTGCAATAAGTCTATCTTCTGAATCTCTATAAATTAAAACTTCAACTTCATCCCCTTCTTTTAGTTCTCTTCCTTCAAGCTCATTATTAGGTAATAAAATATTATCCTTATCATCATCAGTACCTGCATATAGATGAGCACCTACACTTGAAAAATTATTTATTATTAATTTTTGTCTTTTTCCTACTTTTATCATAAATCTCACCTTTTAGTTTAATTTACTGTAAATTATAACATAATAAATTGAAGAAAAGAAATTAAAATTTACTTTCTAATAAAAAAGGGACTGTTGCAAATTAGATTTTAAAAAGTTTTGCTTGTCAATCTAAATATAAAATTTCAATATTTTTGTGAAGCATAGCTTTAATAAAAATATTAGAAATTATTATTAGGTATGAGTTCAAAAAACCTATAAATCTTTAAATTGCAAAAGCCCCTAAGGTCTTAAATTTATTAATAAGCTATTTGATATAAATTTTCTATATCTTTTAAAGTTACATCTTTAGGGTTTCCACCAGTACATACGTCATTTAAAGCATCTATTGATAACTTAGCAATGCCTTCCCTAGGTATATTTATTTCTCTTAAAGTTTGAGGAATTCCTACGTCAATAGCAAGTTGTCTTACAGCATCTACAGCAGCTTTTGCAGCAGCTTCTTTAGATAGACCTTCTACATTGACTCCCATTGCTTTCGCAATATCTACATATTTTTCTATACAAGCAGACATATTAAATTCCATAATAATAGGTAACAAAAGAGCATTAGCAACACCATGAGGTATGTCATAAATAGCTCCCAGAGGATGAGCCATAGAATGGACAATTCCTAAACCAACATTTGAAAAGCCCATACCAGCAATATATTGAGCTATACTCATTCCTTCCATATCTTCCATATTTTTATCTTTTACAGCGCCTCTTAAATGTTTTGCTATCATCTCAATAGCTTTTATTTCAAACATATCAGAGATAGTATTAGCTCCTTTAGTTATATAGCCTTCTATTGCATGAGTTAAAGCATCCATACCAGTTGCTGCTATTGTTTTCGCAGGAAGTGTCATCATAAGTTCCGCATCAACTATTGCGACTAAAGGTATATCTTTAGGATCCACACATACTATTTTTCTATTTTCATCTTCAACGGTAATTACATAATTAATAGTAACTTCAGCAGCAGTACCACAAGTTGTTGGGAGTGCTATTATAGGTACAGATTTATTTTTTGTATTTGCCACACCTTCAAGAGATTTAATGTCTTCAAACTCTGGATTGTTTTTTGTAATTCCTATTGCTTTAGCTGTATCAATTACAGAACCTCCGCCAACAGCAATTATAAAATCAGCATTAGCCTCATTGTAAGCAGCAAGCCCATCTTTACAATTTTTTATTGTTGGGTTTTGCTTAATTTCTGTAAATGTTTCATAGTTTATGTTAGCCCCATCTAAAACTTCTTTAACTTTATCTAATACTCCACACTTTTCTAAAATATTGTCGCTGACAAGAAGAGCTTTTTTATAACCTCTTGTTAGTATTTCATTAACTATTTCAGCTCTACTTCCCTTCCCAAAATAACTTGTTTCATTAAGAATAAATCTAGCCATATCGTTTCCTCCTATATTAAAATTTAAAATAAAACTTTCTTATAACTATATATTTTTTGTAAAGCTATATAAAAATTAAAAATAGGTATATTTGTATAATATTATAACATTTTTTGTGACAAACATCAATTAAATTAAGCAAAAAAATTCTATTTTTTATAGTAAATATTCATATTTATTTAATATAAAAAGAGTGTTATAATTTAAAAAATAGAATTTTTTTAATTCAAAGTTTGGAGGTAAAAATGAAAAAAATAAATTTAGATTACTCTAAAATTTTTAATTTTATTAGTGAAGAGGAAATAAATGCTTTAAAATCAGAAGTAGAAGTAGCTGTAAAAAAATTGGAAACTAAGACAGGAGAAGGAAATGATTTTTTAGGTTGGTTGGATTTACCTGAAAATTATGACAAAAATGAATTTGAAAGAATAAAAAAAGCAGCAGAAAAAATAAAAAATAATTCAGAAGTTCTTATTGTCGTTGGAATAGGAGGTTCATATTTAGGAGCAAGAGCAGTTATAGAAGCTTTAACACATAGCTTTTATAATGGTTTATCTAAGGAAAAAAGAAAAACTCCAGAGATATACTTTGCAGGACAAAATATATCTGGAAGGTATTTAAAGCATTTAATAGAGGTTATAGGAGAGAGAGATTTTTCTGTTAATGTCATATCTAAATCAGGAACAACAACTGAACCAGCAATAGCATTTAGAGTGTTTAAAGAACTACTAGAAAAAAAATATGGTGAAGATGCTAGGGAAAGAATATATGCAACAACAGACATAGCAAAAGGAGCTCTAAAAAAACTAGCAGATGAAAAAAAATATGAAACATTTGTAATACCAGATGATGTAGGAGGAAGGTTTTCAGTTCTGACTGCTGTAGGACTTCTCCCTATGGCTGTAGTTGGAATAGATATTGATGAACTAATGAAAGGAGCACAAGAAGCAAGAGAGGATTATAAAAACGATTTTAATTCTAATGATTGTCACAAATATGCACTTATAAGAAATATTTTATATAGAAAGGGTTATTTAGTCGAACTTTTAGCAAATTATGAACCAAGTTTGCATTATATAGCTGAATGGTGGAAGCAACTATTTGGAGAATCTGAAGGCAAAAACCAAAAGGGAATTTTTCCAGCAGCAGTGGATTTGACAACAGATTTACATTCTATGGGACAATATATACAAGATGGTAGAAGATTTTTATTTGAAACAATCATGAATATTGAAAAAAATTCGGAAGATTTAAAAATAAAAGAAGAAAAAGAAGATTTAGATGGTTTGAATTATCTTGCAGAAAAAACTTTAACCTATATTAATTCAAAGGCTTTCGAAGGAACTTTACTTGCTCATATAGATGGAGGAGTTCCGTGTATGACAATAAATATTCCAGAGATGAATGCTTATAATTTAGGATATTTGATATACTTTTTTGAAAAAGCATGTGCTATAAGTGGTTATATGCTTGGAGTGAATCCTTTCGATCAACCAGGAGTGGAGTCATATAAGAAAAATATGTTTGCTCTTTTAGGAAAGAAGGGCTTTGAATTTTTATCAGCGCAATTAAATAAAAGGTTAAGAAAGTAAAAAGCTTTAAGAAAAAATACTTGACAAAGTAAGTAAAATATAATAGGATATCTTTATAACGATTACAAATTAGATATAATTTTAAAAATAAGGATTTTAGGAGGATTAAAATGTCATTAATAGGGAAAAAAGTTCCAGAGTTTAAAGCAGTGGCTTTCAAAAAAAGTGAAAAGGATTTTATAACAGTAACAGATAAAGATTTGTTAGGAAAATGGTCAGTATTTGTTTTCTATCCAGCAGATTTTACATTTGTATGTCCAACTGAATTAGAAGATTTACAGGATAATTATGAAGCTTTTAAGAAAGAAGGAGCAGAAATTTACTCAGTTTCTTGTGATACTCATTTTGTTCATAAAGCATGGAGTGATCACTCACCAAAAATAGGAAAGGTTGAGTATCCTATGATAGCAGATCCAACAGGAGTTTTAGCAAGAGCTTTTGAGGTTATGATAGAAGAAGAAGGTCTAGCTTTAAGAGGAAGCTTTGTAATAAATCCAGAAGGAGTTATTAAGGCTTATGAAATCCATGATAATGGAATAGGAAGAGAAGCAAAAGAATTATTAAGAAAATTACAAGCAGCTAAGTTCGTTGCAGAACATGGGGAAGTTTGTCCAGCAAAATGGCAACCTGGAAGCGAAACTTTAAAGCCAAGCATTGATTTAATAGGAGAACTATAAGAAAGAGAAGCTTCAAGCTTCTATCTAAAACATAAAGAAAAGGGGTATAAATATTAATATTATATCCCTTTTTATAAAGTAAAGAAAGTAAAAATCCTAATAGCTGAATACTTTATTTTTAAAGGAAACAGGTATTAGTATTTTTAGAGAAGAAATAAAATTAAGAATGAAAGGGGAGAAAAATGGAGAAAATTTATGACCTTATAATTGTAGGTGGTGGACCAGCTGGTTTATCAGCGGGAATATATGCAGGAAGAGCTAAATTAGATGTTCTTATATTAGAGAAAGAACAAAAGGGTGGGCAGATAGCTTTAACGAGTGAAGTTGTGAACTATCCTGGAATACTTGAAATTTCTGGTAGTGAATACATAGCTCAAACAAGAAAGCAAGCAGAAAATTTTGGTGTTAATTTTATTCAAGAAGAAGTTACTGACATGGATTTTACACAAAAAATTAAAGTAATTAAAACAGCAAATGCAGAGTATAAAGCTTTATCAATTGTTGTTGCAACAGGAGCAGCACCTAGAAAGTTAGGTTTTCCTGGAGAAAAGGAATTTACAGGAAGAGGGGTTGCATATTGTGCGACTTGTGATGGAGAATTTTTCACAGGTATGGATATATTTGTAATAGGAGCAGGTTTTGCAGCAGCTGAAGAAGCTATGTTTTTAACTAAGTATGGGAAATCTGTAACAATAATAGCAAGAGAACCTGATTTTACTTGTGCTAAATCAATAGGTGATAAAGTTAAAGCACATCCTAAAATAACTGTTAAATTTAATACGGAATTAACAGAACTAACAGGAGATATGAAACCAACAGGGGCTAAATTTAAAAATAATGTAACAGGTGAAATTAGCGAGTATAAAGCAAAAGTTGGGGAAACATTTGGGGTGTTTGTATTTGTGGGATATGCTCCTTCAAGTCAAATATTTAAAGGACATATAAATATAGATGAATATGGATTTATACCAACAGATGAAGAACTTATGACTAACGTTCCAGGAATATTCGCTGCTGGAGATATAAGACCAAAAAGATTAAGACAGGTTGTTACTGCTGTATCTGATGGGGCAATAGCAGCAACAAGTATAGAAAAATATGTACATGATCTAAGAGAAGAATTAGGACTCAAAAAAGAAGAAAAAGAAGAAACTAAAGTTACAAATATAGCAGCAGAAAAGGAAAGCTTTTTAGATGATAATCTTAAAAAACAGCTTTCTGATGTGGTTGCTAGATTTGAGAATCCAATAGAATTAATTGTCATAAAAGATCCTAATAATGATGAATCTACAGCAATTGAGAATGCTGTAAAAGAAATAGCAGAGATTTCAAATAAACTAAAATTTTCATCATACAATGCTGGAGATAATAAAGAATTAGAAGCAAAAATAAAAGTTGAAAGATTTCCAACTATAACAATATTAGATAAAAATGGGGAATATAAGGGATTGAAATATTCTAGTATTCCAAGTGGGCATGAACTAAATTCATTTATATTAGGAATGTATAATGTTGCAGGACCAGGACAAAAAGTTGCAGAAGAAAGTCTATCAAAAATTGAAAAAATAGATAAACCAGTAAATATAAAAATTGGAATTTCTTTGTCATGTACTAAATGTCCAAAGACAGTTCAATCAGCACAAAGAATTGCAACACTTAATAAAAATGTAGAAATGGAAATGATAAATATATTTACTTTCCAAGATTTCAAAAATAGATATGATATAATGAGTGTTCCAGCTGTAATAATAAATGATAAACAAATTTACTTTGGTGAAAAAAATATAGAGGATATATTAGAAATAATAAATAAATAAAATAAAACAAAAAGACTATTGTGAAATTCTTTTTATATGATGAGAATCCAATAGTCTTTTTTTAATTGTAACATATGTACTACTTATTGGAGTAGAAAAATGTTAAGATTTTCTAGAAAGGAGGATTCTATGTTAAAGATAAAAATTGCACAAAAAATTGATTTAAATGAAATTGTTTTAGTTAATGAGTCAGAAGTTGTAAGTATGAGAGCAATAAATCATGAAAATACTTATTTATCTTTGTTTACTCTAGCTTCAGCTGAAGAAATTACAGCTGAAGCCATGTGCGGAGAGAGATATTACTATTGTTTTTCAGGAAGAGGAGCAATAATAATAGAAAATGTAAAAAAAGAAATTAGAAAAGGAGAATTTTTAAGAGTTGACAAAAATAAAGATTACTCTTTGAAGTCATTTGAAAATTTTAAATTCATAGAAGTAGGTGAAAAAATAGGAGGTAACGATATGGAAAATAAGATGTTAAAGGGATTAAATTATGCGGAAACTATTCAATTGGAAAAATGTATTGAATATCAAGAGAATAAGATAGTTAGTAAAAATTTAGTTGCTAAAAAAGATTTGGTAATAACTGTTATGTCATTTTGGAAGGGAGAAAATTTAGAACCTCATATGGCACCTGGAGATGCTTTAGTAACAGTTTTAGATGGAGAAGGAAAATTTGTTGTAGACGGGAAAGCTTCTTTAGTTAAAAAAGAAGAGAGCATAGTTTTACCAGGGAATATAGCACATGCAGTAGAGGCAATTAGTAATTTTAAGATGTTGCTAATTTTAATAAAATAGTTTTAAAACTAAATAAAACAAAAATTTTAAAAAAATAAAAAAAATAAGTTGACAAAAAATAATAAAGGTGGTAAGATAACAAATGTCCACTT
>NZ_JAUMYY010000047.1 GCF_030528405.1 Fusobacterium sp. | reverse complement strand
AAGATAAAAAGGGACTATTTCATGTTTAAAGAGAAATAGTCCCATTTTTTTTATTTTTCTGAGTATACAGAAACTTGTTTTTTAGTTTTTCCTAATCTTTCAAACTTTACATATCCATCGATTAATGCAAAAAGTGTGTGATCTTTTCCAACTCCCATATTATTACCAGCATGGAATTTTGTTCCTCTTTGTCTTACTATGATGTTTCCAGCCTTAACAACTTCCCCATCATATTTTTTAACTCCAAGATATTTAGGATTAGAATCTCTTCCGTTTTTAACAGAACCTTGTCCTTTTTTATGTGCAAATAATTGTATATTTACTAAAAATCTCATGTTATTTATCCTCCTTCTCTACAAGCTTAATATTTTTAGGATATTGTTTCGATAGGTCATTTATAAACAAAACCATTGTCTCTAAAGATAAATTTATTTTTTTAAAATTATTTTTATCCAAATTTCTTAAGTCAACCTCTAAAAAACCATCTTCATCTATAATAATTTTAGGTTCAATTTTTAAAATTTCTCGCATAGATAAAATTGGAAATTGTAAGGCTGTTGAAACTGCAGCACAGACTATATCACTACCTTGTTCTGAATAATCAGTATGACCTTTTGCTATATACCCAACAATATTATTATTTCTTCTAAAAATCTTTATTACTGTCATAATTAAGCGTTTATTGAAACAACTTTAACTTCAGTAAATAATTGTCTATGACCTTTTTTTCTGTGGCTAGCTTTTTTAGGCTTGTATTTGAAGTTAATAACTTTTGGACCTTTCCCTTGAGATAAAACCTCAACAACTACTTTTGCTCCTTCAACTAAAGGCGAACCAACTTTAACATTGTCGCTATTAGCTACTAAAAGAACTTCGTTAAGTTCAACAGTTGCATTAACTTCAGCATTTAATTTTTCTACTCTTAATACATCACCTTCTGTAACTTTATACTGTTTACCACCAGTCTTAATTACTGCGTACATATTACACCTCCATATTTCGCTAATATAAGGTTGCTGATTACCTTTATTATGCGTTAATCCTATTTAATATATCATAAAACATAATTATTGTCAATGAAAATCATTTATATTCCTTCCACCATTTTTTAAAATTATTTTTTTTATTTAAATATATAATTTCTCCAATGATTGGTGTTTCAAATTCCACATCTTTATTTTCTGTAAGTTTTTCTAGTCTTTCTAATGGTTCATACCATGGATGCTTACTTAATTTGAATTTACTATTATGAATAGGGAGAAATTTTTTATTGTTTAAATCATTCAATGCATACAAAATTTCCTCTGGTAATATATGAATATTTGACCATTCTTTATTATATTGTCCAGCTTCCATGGCAACGAAATCTATTTTTCCAAATTTATCTCCTATTTCTTTATAATGTGGACCATATCCACTATCACCATTTAGAAATAATTTATATTTATCAGTTTCTATTAAAAATGATGCCCATAATGTTTTATTTCTTACAAGGCCTCTCCCAGAAAAATGTCTACTTGGAAGAGTATGAATCTTTAAGTTTTGAATCTCTACTTTTTCCCACCAATCCATTTCATAGACCTTTTGCATATCTACATTCCAATATTCTAAATGTTCACCAACTCCCAATGGAACAATAATATTTTTAACTCTATTTTTGATATTTTTTATTGTTGGATAATTTATATGATCCCAGTGATCATGAGTTAATATTAATATATCAATTTCAGGTATATCAGAAGATCTGTATATATCTGAACCCTCAAAAGCTTTCATAATAAAGGGTATAGGAAATGCTCTTTCAAGAACGGGATCAATTAATATTCTTTTACCATCTAATTGAATATATAGTGATGAATGACCTAACCACACCATTAAATTTTCATTTATATCAAGATTTCTTAAATCAGTTTTTACACTTGGTAATTTTTTCTCAGGAATAGTATTTTCTACATTTTCTTTATCAAATAAAAATTCATACAGCCTTTTTATGACTCTTGTACTTATACCTTTTGCACTTTCTTTATTTGTATCAGTACCTAAAAGAATAGTTGGTAAAGGATACTCAAACTCATGTTTTTCTAAATTATAATTTTTTGATAATTTTATTTTTTCTAACCTTTCACCACTAGGTAATCTTCCAAAGGGCTTAGTTCGTAAGAAAATTTGAACAACTAATAGAGTTGTCAAAATAAAAAAACATAAGAATGTAGTTAATTTAATAACAAATTTAAAAATAGCTCTCATTTTTTTATGAAATATCTCCTCTCTTTTTATATTTTAATAGTATAACATATTAAATTGCTTTATTTAAATTTCTAATAAAAAAAGATTTAAATATATTATTATTGAGTCTTTTAAAAGCTTTGCTTTTGAGCTGCTGCAATAACAGAAATTAGTCAATAAAATAGATTTTTAATAATTTTTTAGAATATATAAAAAAGAAGAAATCTAAATTGATAAATTTCTTCTTTAGCTTTTATTTATTCAAAATAAGCAGTTGCAAAATTATGAAGTGTTACAGGGTGAACGTTTATTCCTTTAACATTTTTTTGAGCTCCTATAGTTATATTTCTGCTGAACAGTAAAACATTAGGAACATCATCCATTATTAATATCTCAGCTTTCTCATAAAGTTCTTTTCTCTTCTCAGGAACATTTTCTTCTCTTGCTGCTTCAAGTAATTTATCAACTTCTGGATTTGAATAGAAATCCTTATTTCCAGTTGCTCCTTTAGCAGATGAATGATATAGAGAATAAAGCCCATAGTCAGCATCACCAGTAACTACACCCCAAGCTCCTAAATACATCTCATGACTTCCTTTAGCAGTTAAATCTAGGAAAGTTCCTGACTCTAAAACTTCAATTTTTAAATTTATTCCAATATCTCTTAAATTTGATTGGATAATTTCTGCTGTTTGAGTATTTATTTCACCACCACGTAAAACTATAGTAGTTTCAAAACCATTTGGATAGCCAGCTTCTGTTAAAAGTTTCTTTGCTTTATCAACATTATACTCATAATTTTTAGTTTTATCTGTGCTCCCAAATACAGTGCTAACAACAGGAGCATTAGGAATAATTCCACTTCCATTGAGAACAGTATCTATAACAGATTGTTTATTTAAAGCATAAGCTATTGCTTTTCTCACCTTTGGATTATTAAAAGGTTTTTTTTCATTATTCATACCAAGAAAAACAGTAGATAAAGAAGGTTTAGATAATAATTCTAATTTTTCATTATTTTCTACAGCCTTTTCATTTAAAGCATAAAGAGCAAGTGCTACATCATATTCTCCAGTTTCAAGTCCAATAAGCCTACTGGATTCTTCAACTACGGGTTTAAAAATTATAGTTTTTGGACCTTTCTCATTTTTATCATAAAAATCTTCATTTTTTTCAAAAATTAATTTTTCTCCATGAGTCCATTCTTTAAATTTATAACTTCCAGTACCTATAGGATTATTTGCATAGTTTTCACCAGCTTCAACTACAAGCTTTTTATTTACTATTCCTAAAGCAGGATGTGCAAGATGAGCAAGTAAAGGACCAAATGGATTTTTTGTAACAATATTTATTGTATATTCATCAACAATATCAATTCTTTCAATAGGTGGAACTACAAAGGCAATTCTAGGGGAAGTCAGCATTCTTTCAAAAGAGAATTTGACATCCTCTGCACTTAAAATATCTCCATTATGGAATTTAACATTTTTTCTCAATTTAAATTGTGTAGTTTTTTCATCAATCTGTTTCCAACTTTCAGCTAGACCAGGATAAATTTTCATATCTCCGTCAGCTTCTACTAATCTTGAATAGATAAGTCTATTTGCTTGTAAGGAATAACCATCATTTCCCTGATGGGGGTCTAAAGTTTTAGATTCTCCGTCTCGAGCTACGATTAATTCTTCTTTAGTAATTTTTTGCTCCATATTCTTTTTATTACAAGCGATAAATAAGAAAATAACAGTTGATAGAACTATTAAGATTTTTTTTAACATAATTACCTCCATATACAAAGTATTTTTTATTAAACTTTTACGAATTATAGCATTCAAAAAAATTATATTCAATAAGATAGAAAAAGGTATAAAAAAATGGTTCTAGTTAATTAGATAAAAAGTTAAAGAAATCAAGAAAATTTTTAAAAAAATTGCTCATAGTAAAGAAGTTATATGTTATAATTAAATGAGGTGAGTTTATATGAAAGATAAATTTGAAAAATTAAAAGAAATTATAAAATCGAGTAAATATTTAGTTTTTTTTACTGGAGCTGGAGTTTCTACTGACAGTGGTTTAAAAAGTTTTAGAGGAAAAGACGGATTATATGCTTCACTTTATAGAAATAGATATCAACCAGAAGAAATTCTAAGCATAGATTTTTTTAATAAAAATAAAGATATTTTTATGGAATATATTGAAAAAGAGCTATCTATAAAGGATATTATGCCCAATAAAGGTCATAAGGCATTAGCTAAACTTGAAGAGTTAGGAATACTTAAAGCTGTTATAACTCAAAATATAGATAATCTTCATCAGGAAGCTGGAAATAAAAATGTAATAGAACTTCATGGGAGTTTAAAAAGATGGTATTGTATTTCCTGCACAAAAAAATTTACTTATAATTCAAGCTGTGATTGCGGCGGACTTGTGAGACCAGAGGTAACACTATATGGAGAAATGTTAGATAATAATGCAGTACAACAAGCTATATATCACATTGAAAATGCAGATACTCTAGTTATAGCTGGCACTAGTTTAACTGTTTATCCAGCAGCACATTATATAAGATATTTTAGAGGAAAAAATTTAATAATAATAAATAATGAAGCTACACAATATGACGAAATGGCAGGCTTAGTTCTCAATGAAAATTTTGCCAAAACAATGGATGAACTTGTGAAATCTTTATGAAAAGGTGTTTAAATATGAAAAGACTCATAATGCACTATGATCTTGATGCTTTTTATGCTTCTGTTGAAATAAATAAGAATCCAAAGCTTAAAAATAAACCATTAGTTGTTGGCGAAAATATAGTTACAACAGCTAGTTATGAAGCAAGAAAATATGGTATTCATTCAGCAATGAAAGTTTCTGATGCAAAAATTTTGTGTCCTAAACTAATAGTAATACCAGTTGATAAAAAGGAATATAAAAAAATTTCTAATCAGATTCACGAACTTATTTTTAAAATTACTAATAAGG
Organism: Fusobacterium sp.; assembly: GCF_030528405.1. Classification (GTDB taxonomy): domain Bacteria; phylum Fusobacteriota; class Fusobacteriia; order Fusobacteriales; family Fusobacteriaceae; genus Fusobacterium. The sequence goes on along the minus strand of NZ_JAUMYY010000047.1, from coordinate 6,266 downwards.
TAGAATTTATAGCTCTTGATGAAGGATATATTGATCTTACAGGTATAGTTGCTGAGGATAAAAAAGAAAGCTTTGCTAAAAATTTTAGGAAAAGAATAAAAGATATTACCAATTTAACTTGTTCTGTTGGAATAGGTTTCAATAAACTTTCAGCAAAGATTGCAAGTGATATAAATAAACCATATGGGCAACATATATTCAATAGTGAAGAAGAATTTATAAATTATTTATCAGATAAAAAAATAAAAATTATTCCAGGTGTCGGAAAAAAATTTACAGAACTTTTAAACAGAAATAATATTTTTTTTGTTAGAGATCTATATAAATTCTCTTTAGATTTCTTAATAAAAAAGTATGGAAAATCCCGAGGTGAAAATTTATATTGCTCAATAAGAGGTATAGATTATAGTGAGGTAGAATTTCAAAGAGAGATACATTCTATAGGCAATGAAGAAACATTTTTAATTCCTTTGACAGGTAACTCAGATATAACAAGAGAATTGGAATATCTTTTTAAAAGTACTCACGATAGATTAGAAAAGAATAATGTTTATACAAAATCAATAACAATTAAAATAAGATATATAAATTTTGAAACAATAACTAGAAGTAAAAAATTAAGAACACCAACAAGAGATAAGGAATTTTTATATGAATTGGTTTTAGAATTGCTTAATAGCATTGAGCAAGATAGAGAGATAAGACTTATAGGTGTATATTTTGGTGATATAGAAAAGAACAATGTAATACAATTAAAATTAATCTAAAAGAGTTTGCTACACTTCAAATTAAAGTATAACAAACTCTTTTTGAATAGCTTTTAAATTTTATTTACCAACAAAGCCAGATACAAAAGTTTTTATAAACCATATAGTAGCAGGTTGATAGATAATATCAACTAAAAATGCTCCAACAATAGGAACTATCATCATAGCTTTTCTAGACATTCCATATTTTTCATTTAGTGCAGTCATATTGACAATAGCAGAAGGTGTAGCTCCAAGTCCATGACCACATAGTCCTGCACACATAACTGCAGCATCATAGTTAGAACCAAGAATCCTAAATACAATAAAGTAAGCTATTATTATCATAAAAATAACTTGAGCTGCAACTACAAGAAGAACTCCTCCTATTAATCCAGAAAGTTCCCAAAGCTTTAATGTCATAAGTGCTAGGGAAAGATACAAGCTAAGCATAACATTCCCTATTCCATCAACCAATGAAAAGTTAAAATTATACATATGTATTTTTTCATTAAAATTTCTTACAATTACAGCAACAAACATCGCTCCAACATAAGAAGGGAAATCCATTTTTATAAGTTTTCCTATAAGAGTAGAGATAAAACTTCCGACAGCCATACATATTAAAATGACTGCAACATTTTTTATTATATCAAGATCAGATAATTTTTCTTTTTTATCAGTATTTATTTCGTTTATAGACAGGTCAAAATTCTCTGTAGTGTCAGGTTTTAAATTATTTGTTTCTATTAATCTTCTTCCAAGTGGTCCACCTATTAAAACTGCTGTTATAAGTCCAAATGTAGCAGCAGCAGCTCCAACTAAAGGAGCACTTTCATAACCTATTTTTGCAAAGCTATTTCCATAAGCTAAAGCAGCACCATGTCCTCCTACCATAGATATTGCACTAGATAGTAATGCATAAGGGGCTTCAAGCTTTATGACTTTTGTTATAGTAATTCCTATTGTATTTTGTAGAATTGATATAATGCCACAAATCAGCCAGTATATTATCAAAAGCTTTCCACCTTTTTTTAGTAATGAAAAGCTAGCACCTAAACCTACAGTTGTGAAAAACGCAAGCATAAATGTAGATTGGAAAATGTTTTCAAAATTAAATTTAAAAATTTCTCTATTATGTCCTATCCAAGTTATAAACATAAAAAGAAAACCTCCAACAACTGGAGCTGGAATGCAATATTTGTTAAGTAGGTTAATTTTTTTCTTTATGGAATAACCAAGAATTAATAATATAGCAGCTAAAGCTAGAGTCATAGTTGAATTTAATTTTATATTCAACAAGCCATCAATTATTTCAAAATTCATAGTAAGCCTCCTCTTCACATTGTGAACTTATAGCCATATAGCTAAAAATACAAAGAAAAATAAATTAAAGCCAACCAAAACGAAATAAAATATCTAATTTTATTTCTAATAATAACATTTTTATAAAAAAATATCAATTAACATATTTTTTTGAGTTTCTTTGACAAAGTATAAATTTTATGCTAGAATAAATATTAGGTATGCCGAAGTGGTGAAATTGGTAGACGCACCAGACTCAAAATCTGGAGTTCTTCGGAACGTGCGGGTTCGAGTCCCGCCTTCGGCACCATTTCAAAATATAATAAAAAAATACTCTCTAAATATATTTTTAGAGAGTTTTTATTTTCTAATTTTTTATAACTTTGGCTTTTATATCATCTTGCTACCTAATATTTATACATTTATATTTAAATCTAACTATATATTTCTCTGCTAAAATATTAAAGGATAGTATATTAAATAATAAAATGGATAAAAAACTTTTAAAATTTTTCATAGCGATTCTCTTAAAGTTTTTAAAAGTATCTATAAATAATTTACCAAACAAAATCTTTATTTTCTACTATTTTTTCTCTCATCATTAAGCTATCAACAGCAAGTTTTGGATTTTTTTCTTCAAATAAAACAGCATATACTTCATTAATTATAGGCATTTCAACTTTATATTTATTAGCAAGTGACTTTGCAGCTTTTGCAGAATATACTCCTTCTACAACCATTTTTACCTCATTCATAGCTTCTTGCATAGAATATCCTTTTCCAATTAAAAAGCCAGCCTTTCTATTTCTACTATAAATACTTGCACAGGTTACTATTAGATCACCTATACCAGATAATCCATAAAATGATTGAGATTTTCCTCCCATCTTAATACCTAATCTTGATATTTCTACTATACCTCTAGTTATAAGAGCAGCTTTTGTATTATCGCCATAGCCAAGCCCATCAGCAATCCCAGCAGCAAGAGCTATGACATTTTTTAAAGCTCCCCCCAATTCAATTCCAATTATATCTGGTGAAGTATAAACTCTAAAAAAAGGATTCATAAAAACTAATTGAATAAACTTTGCAATTTCATAATTTTTAGCACCAACAACACAAGTAGTAGGAAGTTTTTTTGCTACTTCTTCTGCGTGGCTCGGACCAGACAGAACTACAACAGTTGAACTAGGTATCTCCTCTTCTATTTGCTCTATTAATGTCATATTAGTTTTTTCTTCTATGCCTTTAGCAACATTTACAATAATCTGTTCAGATTTATAAAATTTTTTAATATCTTTTGCTATTTTCCTAATATATATTGAAGGTACAGCAAAAATAATTATTTTTGAATTTTTTATAGCATTTTCTAAATTTTGTGTAAAGATTATATTTTTTGAAATTATAAGTTCAGGTAGATTTTTATGCCTGTATTCTTTTTTCAATGTTTCAATTTCATCATTAAGAGCAGACCATACATTAACTTTATGCCCATTATCATTAAGTAAAGATGCCAAAGCCAGCCCCCAAGTACCCGCTCCTAGTACGGTAATATTATGCATATATTATTCACCACCTTAATTTTTCTTATATTTTAACATTTTTTTTATTAAATTAATAGTTTTTAGAGTCTAAAAAAGGGCTATAGCAATTTAAAGATTTGTAGATGTTTTGGAATCACACCTAAATATTCAAAAGACTTTTTACTGAATCCTTGAGATATTTAGGTTGACGAGCAAAACTTTTTAAAATCTAATTTGCAAGAGCCCCTTTATCATATAAATTTTAATATTTAATTTAGAAATATTTTTTCAAAATCTTGTCATATTCACCATTAACTTTTAATTTATCAACAGCAGCATTTATTTTTTCAATCAAATCTTTATCAGTTTTTCTAACAGCTATAGCATAATCTTCTTCCTCAGCTGGAACATCAGCTATTACAAGTTCTTTAGAGTTTGCTATATATTTTTTTGCTGGCTCAGAGTCTAAAACTACTGCATCAATCTTTCCTTGATTAAGAGCCATTATTGCAGCATAGGCAGCATTAAATCTTTCCACTTTAGTTCCCTTTATTTCACTCACTACAGTATCGCCTGTAAATCCTAACATAACTCCAACTTTTTTTCCAGATAAATCATCAAAAGTTTTTAAAGTATTATCAGTTTTTTTAGTAATTATAACTTGTTTTGCAGTGAAATATGGTTTAGAGAATAAAACTGTTTTTTCTCTTTCAGGAGTTGCTGTCATACCTGCTATAACCAAATCAACTTTTTTAGTTTGTAGTGCAGGAAGTAAGCCATCAAAAGCCATATCTTTAATTTTAAACTCTATTCCAGTTTCTTTAGAGATTGCATTTAGTAAATCAATATCAAAACCTACAATTTCATTTTTTTCTAGATATTCAAATGGTGCAAACTCAGCATTAGTTCCAACTAAAACAACTTGTTTTGCAAAAACAGATATAGATACAAAAAGTCCCACAGTTAAAACAGAAAATAACTTTACTAATTTTTTCATAATTTTCCTCCTTATTTTATATAAAAATTACTTGTTAAGTACTTTATTTAAGAAATCTTTGACTCTTTCATTCTTAGGATTTTCAAAAAATTCTTTAGGTGAAGAATCTTCAACTATTTCACCTTTATCCATAAATAAAACTCTGTTTCCTACATTTTTTGCAAAGCCCATTTCATGAGTGACAATTATCATTGTCATTCCCTCCTTCGCAAGTTCTCTCATAACATCTAACACTTCTTTTATCATTTCTGGATCCAAAGCAGAAGTAGGTTCATCAAAAAGTATAACTTCAGGTTTCATAGCAAGAGCTCTAGCAATTGCAATTCTTTGTTTTTGCCCTCCTGATAACTGTGAAGGATAGGAATTGGCCTTATCAAGTAAACCAACTTTTTCTAAAAGATATTCTGCATATTTTTTTGCATTCTCCTCTAACTCTTGTTTCACTTTCATTGGAGATAATATTAAATTTTCTAAAACTGTTTTATGTGGAAATAAATTAAAATGTTGAAAAACCATTCCTACTCTTTCTCTTATTTTATTTATATCTGTATTCTTATCCATTAGATCCATATTATCAATAAATATATGACCAGATGTAGGTTCTTCCAATTTATTTATACATCTTAAAAAAGTTGATTTCCCACTTCCAGAAGGTCCAATGATAGATATAACTTCTCCCTTTGCTATTGTGGTTGAAATATTTCTTAGAACCTCTAATTTTCCAAAATTTTTATGGAGATTTTTTATGCTAATCACTTGTTTTTAACCCCCTTTCAATTTTTCTCATAAATGCAGTAAAAATACTAGTAAGAAGTAAATATATTAAACCAACAGCTAATAGAGGTTCAACTCCTCTATATGTCTGACTGGTAATTATATTTGCTGATCTCAATAAATCTATTCCACCTATAAACCCTATAATTGAAGTTTCTTTTAACAAAGTTATAAATTCACTGACAAGCGCTGGAAGAATATTTTTAATAGCTTGTGGTATTATAATTTCTTTCATTGCTTGAGAATAACTTAGTCCCAAAGCCCTTCCTGCTTCCATTTGCCCTTTATCTAACCCTTCAATTCCAGCTCTTATAATTTCAGCAACATAGGCACCAGAATTTAAACCAAAAGCTATTCCTCCTATCAATATAATAGGAGTATCTCTAAGTATGCCAACAAAAATTAAATTAGCAAGTATCATAAGTTGTACTACAACTGGTGTACCTCTTATAACATCGACATAGATATAAGAAATTTTAGATAGAGGATTAAATTTTTCAAAACCTTTTATATTTTTTAGTGGATACCATTGTGATAATTTCATAATTGCTAAAATTATTCCCAAAATAATCCCTAAAATAGCAGATAATAAAGTAATACCTATTGAAAAAAGTAAACCATTAATGATGTACATATATCTATCATCTGATAGAAATATATCTTTTAAGACTGCAAGATATTCCATTTTTTCCTCCAAATTTATAATAAATTTTTATTAGTAAAATTTTTGAAATTGTTTAGATTTCATTTGATGCTGTGAAACAGTATACATTTGGGTATCTAAGAAAAAATTTCGTTTTTTCAAAACTCATTTTTTCTAAGATAACCATAAAAAAAGCACAGATTACATTAGCTCTCTGTGCATATTTTTAATATAAAATAATATAAATATAAAAAATAAGTATATAAAAATATATAAAA
>NZ_JAUMYY010000003.1 GCF_030528405.1 Fusobacterium sp. | reverse complement strand
TTTTATTTAAAATTATTTTATTATTTATTTTTTGAATTTGAAATATAGAAAATTTCCTGCTTTGCATTTTTTTAATTAGGGAGAAAAGGAAAAATTTTTTATTAAAAAAAAATAGCTCCATTTTTTTCTGGAACTATTTTTGAGAATTTATTTAATTTTTATCATTTGATATAAGCAAATTTTTACTTATCCTTAGCTCTTTCCTCTATAATTCTTTTTGATATATTTTCAGGCAGTTCTTCATATCTAACAAACTCATATGAAAATTCTCCCCTACCCTGTGTTAAAGCTCTTAAATCTATAGAATATTTTAGAATTTCAGCTTCTGGAACTTCTGCTAAAAGAACTTGCTCTCCATATTCATTTGGCTCCATACCTAAAACTCTACCTCTTCTTTTATTTAAGTCCCCCATAACATCTCCAAGATAATCTTCAGGAATTATAATTTCCATTTTTACAACGGGCTCCAGTAAAACAGGCTTTGCCTTCTCCATTCCATTTTTAAAGGCAAGTATTGCAGCTAATTTAAATGATAATTCATTGGAGTCAACAGCATGATAGCTTCCATCATAAAGAGTTGCTTTAAAATTTATAACTGGATAGCCTGCTAAGCATCCTTTTTCCTTAGCTTCTATAAGCCCCTTTTCAACAGCTGGAATATAGTTTTTAGGAACTACTCCTCCCTTTATTTCATCCACAAATTCAAATTCCTCTTCTGAATGCTCAAATTTTATAAAAACATCTCCAAACTGCCCTGCACCACCTGATTGTTTTTTATGCTTTCCTTGCACCTCAGATTTGCCAAGTATAGTTTCACGATAAGAAACTATAACATCTTCAACTGCAGCATGTACTCCGAATTTATTTTTTATCTTGCATAAAATTATATAAATGTGCTTTTCTCCTTGCCCACCTATCAGAAGTTGCTTTGTTTCATAGTTTCTTGTCATCACAAATGTAGGGTCTTCTTCCATCATCTTTTGTAAACAAGTGCTTAGTTTTTCATCATCATTTTTCTCAGCTGGAACAATTCCAGAAAAAATATTAGGCTTAGGGAAATTTATTTTATTAAAAACAACAGAGAGAGATTTATCACAAAGAGTATCACCTGTTTGAGTATATTGAAGCTTAGTCGTAGCACCTATATCTCCTGCATAAAGTGCCTCCACTTCCATCTGTTTGCTTCCCTGCATAGTTATAACCTGTGATATTCTTTCTTTTTTATTCTTGCTTGTGTTTAAAACCTCAGCATCCTTTCTAAGAACTCCAGAGTTTACTTTAAAGAAAGATATCTTTCCTATAAAAGGGTCAACTAAAGTTTTAAAAACTATTGCTGAGAATGGATTTTCTTCAGTTATTTTTATAGTTTTATCTGCTTGGGTAACAGGATCTTTTCCTATTCTTTCACCACTGAATAATTCAGTTGGACATGGCATATATAATTTTATAAAATCAAGCAATGTATGTATTCCTATTCCCTGAGAAGCCGAACCTACAATGACAGGAACTATATCTCCATATACAACTCCCTTATGTAAGCCTTTTATAATTTCTTCCCTTGTAAACTCTTCACCAGAGAAATACTTCTCCATTAATTCCTCATCAGTTTCAGCCACAGCTTCAAACAAAAGGTTTCTCACTTCTGACACATCTATATCAGTTGGAATAGGAGCATCTATACATTCTTTTCCATTAAAAACTCTCCCCTTTAAATCAACAACATTTACGAAACCTTTAAATTCTTCTTTTTCTCCTATTGGAATGCAAAATGGAGCTATTTTCTTTCCAAATTTTTCTTTTAATTCAACTAGTAATTTTGGATAGTTCACATAGCCTTTATCCATTTTATTTATAAATATTATTCTTGGTAATTTCCTTTCTTCTAGCATTCTCCACGCTTTTTCAGTTCCAACTTCTACTCCTGCTGTTGCATCTAAAACAAGTATTGAAGAACCTGAAACTCTAAGAGAAGACACAACTTCTCCAACGAAGTCAAAATAACCAGGAGTATCTAAAAAATTAAATTTACAATCTTCATGTTCAATAGGTATAAGAGATGTATTTATTGAAAATAGTCTACGAATTTCCTCCTTATCAAAATCAGAAACTGTAGTCCCCGCTTCTATATCTCCCTTTTTTTTAATATAATCTTTCACATAAAGTAGAGATTCAATCAATGTAGTTTTTCCAGAACCTCTATGTCCTAGTAAAGAGATATTCCTGATATCAGCCGTTTTAAAAACTTTCATACATTTTGCCCCCTTTATAATTTTGTTTACCTATTAATATAATAATATAATTTAAAAATTATATATTTTTTACATTTTATACTTTTTTATATGCAGTAGTCAATAAATATTTCTTAAATTTGCACTTTTTTATTATTTTTTTTACAAATTCGTATTTTGCCCCTTTTGTTCTATAAGTTTAAATTTTATTTTAAAAATTAAATAGCTCCTAAAAAGGAGCTATTTTCAAAATTTATTTTACTTCTTCATTTAATACTTTAGCAATTTCCTCATTATGTTCAGGAACACAAAGCCCATCTCCCAATACACTACAATAGTTTGCAGCTTCATCAGCCTTAGCTCTCTCTTCTGGGCTCAATTCTTTTTTTTCTACTTTAGGTTGCTCTAAAATTTCATCTAAAGCTCCTGACTTTATTATTTCTTCATTTTGCTCTGGAACACAAAGTCCATCACCTAATACAGAGCAGTAATTTGCTGCCTGTTCCTCTTTTTCTTTTTCGCTGACAATTACTTTTTCTTTCTTTTCTTCAACATTTTTTTCTACAGCTGGACTTAAAGCTGGCATTGTTGCTGGATCTGGCACTGCTTTTCCTGCTTTTATTTCTTCGTAAAATTTTATTAACTCATCTTTTTTTACTTTCTTTGCCAATTCTTCCAGCTTAGTCATCTTTTCTTCGTCTTTCGCATCAAAAGCTTCCTTATATGAATTTAATGACTTTTTGTTTTTCTCTATAAATTCTTTTGTTGCAGAAATCATCTCTATAATTGGTGCAGCTCCCATTGTTGCTGGATCTGGTACTGCTAATCCTTTTTTTATTTCTTCGTAGTATTTTAATAATTCATCTTTTTTTACTTTCTTTGCTAACTCTTCCAGCTTAGTCATCTTTTCTTCATCTTTTGCATCAAAAGCTTCTTTAAATGAATTTAATGATTTTTTATTTTTCTCTATAAACTCTTTAGACGCTGTTATAGAAGGAAGTGCTGCTCCTGATGCAGCTGGCGCATTAGGATCTGGAACTATCATTCCAGCTTTTATTTCATCATAATATTTTAATAATTCATCTTTTTTTACTTTCTTTGCTAACTCTTCTAGTTTAGTCATCTTTTCTTCGTCTTTTGCATCAAAAGCTTCCTTATATGAATTAAGTGACTTTTTATTCTTCTCTATAAATTCCTTAGAAGCTGTTATTGCTGGTGCAGAACTTGGTACTGCAGGTTTAGGAGCTGGTTTTTTCTTTTCTGGCTTTTTCTTAACTGGCATCTCAACAGCAACTCCCATTATATCTCCTATAGCCTGAGCTACTTTTGGTCCACCAGGTGCACATAAAGTCATACTTATTCCTTCTTCCACAACTCCTATGGCATAACCTGTACATCCTGGATATCCACATCCTCCACAATTTACCCCAGGCAATATAGCCATTATAGCTTCTACTTTTGGATCTACTTCCACTTCAAATTTCTTTGAAGCAAATGCAAGGAATAGACCCATTAAAATTCCAGTTATTCCCATAATAACAACTGGCATCATAATCGCTTCCATATAAACCTCCAAATCTATGTATTATTTCACTAAATTTGCATTCCACTAAATCCCATAAATGCCATTGCCAATAAACCTGCAGTTACAAAAGCTATCGGTATACCTCTAAAGTTTTTAGGTATATCCCCAAATTCCATTTTTTCTCTTATTCCTGCTAGCAAAAGAAGTGCCAATGAGAAGCCTATTGCAACACCAAAACCATTAACTATTGTTTCTATGAAATTATATTCTGATTGTATATTTATTATGGCAACTCCAAGAACAGCACAGTTTGTTGTTATAAGAGGTAAAAATACTCCCAATGCCTTATATAAGCTTGGAGATGTTTTTTGTATTGCCATCTCAACAAATTGTACCAGAGAAGCTATTATTAATATGAAAGATATAGTTTGTAAATATTCTAATCCAAGAGGTTTTAAAATAAATGTATAAACTATCCATGTCACAGCAGAAGCAATTGTTATTACAAATGTAACTGCCATACCCATACCCAATGAAGAATCAATTTTCTTTGATACTCCCATAAATGGGCAACAACCTAGAAATTTTGCAAATATTATATTATTTATAAATATTGAACTTATTATTATACTAAATAATCCACCTATACTCATTACTTAGCCTCCTTCTTCTTAGGTTTTCTATTTTTTAAAACATTCATACAGGCAAGTATAACTCCTATTGTTATAAATCCTCCTGGTGCCAATACAAATATCAAAGCTGGTTGAAAATTTTCAGGAACTAAAGCTATACCAAAAATAGAACCATTTCCTAAAACTTCTCTAACTCCTCCTAAGAAAGTTAATGCCAATGTAAAACCTATCCCTGAACCTATACCATCAAGTATTGACTCTATTACTCCATTTTTTGCAGCAAAACTTTCTGCTCTTCCAAGAACTATACAGTTTACAACTATAAGTGGAATAAATAAACCTAATACCTTATATAAATCAGGTGTATATGCATTCATTACCATATCAACCACAGTAACCAGTGATGCTATAATTATTATATATGCTGGTATTCTAACTTGTGATGGTATAAATTTTTTAAAAAGAGATACTAAAAAATTAGAACAAGTTAGAACGGCTATAACTGCTAATCCCATTGAAAGACCATTTATTGCACTACCTGTTACTCCAAGTGTCGGACATAAGCCTAATAATAAAACAAAAACTGGATTTTCTTTTAATATACCTGCGGTAAGTACTTGACCATATTTTTTCATTATTCACTCACCTCTGTTTCAAATACTTTTAGAGCATTCATCATTCCAGTATAGACAGCCTTTGGAGAAATTGTAGCTCCTGCAAAAGCATCTACTGATTTATCAAATTCATATGAAGATGTTCTACCCTTCCAAAGCGCTAGCCATTCTGGGTTAGTTATTTTTGCTCCTAATCCTGGTGTTTCTGCATTACTAACTACATTTAATCCTGTAATTTTTGCTTCATTATCTATACCTAAAACAAATTTTATATCTCCACCATAACCAGGAGATGTTACAGATGCTACATAACCAACAACTTCTCCTGACTCATTAACTCCTGGAATATATTCTATTCCTTGAGCTTCTTTCTTCTCCTCTTGCTTAAAATCAACAGCTATTGGAAGAACTTCTCTTCTTGCTTCATTAACTACCTTTATAGCATTTTCTGCAATAACTTTACTTGTAAAGCTGTTGACTCCTCCTAAAATTCCAGCTGAAACAGCTGCTATTATCCCAAGAACTAGTCCAAAGTGAACATATCTATTTTCCATTTTTCATCACCCCGCCAAATTTCTTAGGTCTTATATATCTATCAATTAAAGGCACAACTCCATTCATTATCAAAATTGCATAAGCTGTCCCTTCTGGATAACCACCTTTTATTCTTATTAAAGATATTAAAATTCCTAATCCTAATGCAAATACTACTCTTCCCTTATCTGTAACTGGGCTTGTCACCATATCTGTAGCCATAAAAAAGGCTCCTAAATACAGTCCACCTGAAAATATTTGCATAACTGGATCTGCACCCATAAGCGCAGTTAAAGCAAAAACCGTTCCTATCATAACCGTTGGAACTTTCCAATCTATATGTTTTTTATAAATTAAATAAAGACCACCTAATAATAGTGCAAATGATGATGTTTCTCCTAAACAACCTCCCATTCTTCCTAGAAAAGCTTCCAGATATTGATTTCCGTTGTTTAATAATGCATCTGTAAGAGGTATTCCCCTTTTCATTGCATCTAAAACAGTTGCTCCTGCCTTTCCATCATAGGCAAAAGTTGTTATTGCAACGGGCCATGAGGCTTGAACAAAAGCTCTTCCTACCAAAGCTGGGTTAAATATATTATGCCCCAACCCTCCATAGACCATTTTTCCTAATGCTATAGCAACAACTGCACCTACTACAACATATTGTAGAGGCATTATTACTGGAACTACAAAGGCAAATAATATTCCTGTTATTATTGCACTTCCATCAAATATATTTATATCCTGCTTCAAAGCTTTCTGGCAAATATATTCAGTCACCATACAAGTTAAAACAGAGACAGATGTTAATATTAAAGCTCTTACTCCAAAAGAGTAAATCGCCATAAGAAAGGCTGGTATCAAAGCTATTACAACATCATACATAACTGATTCTACAGTTTCTGATGTTCTAATATGAGGAGCCGGCCCAGTTTTTAATATCGTACTCACTTTATTCCTCCTTAAATTTAGTTTAATCTATTTCTTTTTCGCTCTTAATTTTGATTTTCCTGTTTTTATTGCTTCAGCTAAAGGTCTACTAGCAGGACAAGTATAAGCACAAGACCCACATTCTATACAATCCATTAGATTGTGTTCTGCCATCTCATCCCATAATTTAGCTGCAGCAAGTCTATCATATGTAAGTGGAGAAAGCCCCATAGGACAAGCTGTAACACATTTAGAACAACTTATACATGGTCTTGTTTTATATGGCTTCATCTCCTCTAAAGTCAATGCTAAAAGTCCTGAAGTTCCCTTTATTATTGTTGCATCTTCTGTCATCTGTGCAAGCCCCATCATAGGACCACCCATAACTAATCTCTCCATTTTATCTCTTTCTATTCCACAGTGATCAAGCACATAAGAAAATGGAGTTCCTATTGCAACTTTTAAATTTTTTGGAGTTTTAATAGCTTTTCCAGAAACTGTCACTATTTTTTCTATCAATGGTATTCCATTTACAATAGCCTCATATACAGCAGCAGCTGTTCCTGTGTTCTGTACAACAACTCCTACTGCTGACGGTAACTGTCCTGAAGGAACTTTTCTATTTAAAATAGCCTTTATAAGTTGTTTTTCTCCACCTTGTGGATATTTAGTTTTTAATGCCACAATTTCTATTCCTGTCCCTTCAGCTGCTTTTTTCATACTTTCTATTGCCTCTGGTTTATTATCCTCTATACCAACATAGGCTTTTCTTACATCTAAAATTTTCTTTATTATTTTTATACCCTCTATAATAGATTTAGGATTTTCCAGCATAAGTCTATTATCTGAATTTAAATATGGTTCACACTCAGCTCCATTTAATAATAAAGTATCAATTTTAACATTTGCTGGTGGATTTAGTTTCACATGAGTTGGAAATGTTGCTCCACCTATACCAACTATTCCCTTTTCCTTAATCATATTTAGCAAAGTTTGTCTATCAGCATTTTCCCAATCTTCTATTTTAGAAAGCTCTGCCCATTTTTCTTCACCATCATTTTCAATAAAAACTGTCATAGTTTTTCCAGATAAAGGAAATACTCTACTTTCAATTTTCTTTACAGTTCCACTAACTGGAGAATGAATCGGTGCTGCAAGCCCTTCTGCTTCTGCTATTTTTTGCCCTTTCAATACCTTATCACCAACCTGAACAATAGGGTTCAAAGGAACTCCTATATGTTGTAAAAGCGGCACATATAGCTCATTTGGAGATGCTAGTCGCTCTGTTTGCATTTTTTCAGTCTGTAGTTTATTTTCAGGGGGATGAACTCCGCCTCTGAAACCAAAAAATTTCATCATTAACACTCCTTTCATTTAATAGTTTATCTTCCACTAAAGAATTTTAACACATATATCGTTATTTAACAAGGTATTATTTTTTTCTTATTATATATTTGCATTACTTGTGGTAAATTTTGAACACTTATTATTGCTTCTATACAACTTACTATTTCAGTCAATATTTCATCTAATTCTTTTTGTTCAGTCTGATTAAACTTACCAAGCACATGTTCAACTGCATTATTTTTTTTATTTCCTATGCCACATTTTATCCTTATAAAATTTTCTCCCACATGTGAAATAATAGATTTTATTCCATTATGACCACCAGAACTCCCCCTATCTTTTACTCTCAGTTGTCCAAAAGGTAAGTCCATATCATCATATATAACAATTATATCTTCCTTCGGATCTAATTTATAAAAATTTAATATTTCTATAATAGAATTTCCACTTAAATTCATAAATGTCTGTGGTTTTAAGAAGATAATTTTCTCTCCTTTTATATTTGTTTCACTTATAAGAGCTTGGAATTTTGATTTCTCATCAAGTCCATATTTTTTTATAAGCATATCTATAGCCATAAAACCTATATTATGTCTTGTATTTTCATATTGTTTCCCAGGATTTCCTAAGCCAATAACAATTTTCATATCTGCTCTCCTTATCTTTTTTCATACCTTATATTTTAATCTATTTTACCTATATTTACAATAATAAAAAAAGACTGCTGTATTTTTAGAAAAAATCTAGTTTACAACAGTCTAACTACTTATATTTTTTATTTTTAATTCAACGGAACTATTTTTACCTCAACTCTTCTATTTGCCTGCTTCCCTGCTTCCGTTGTATTAGTTGCTATAGGATTACTCTTTCCATAGCCTGTAACTATAATTCTATTTCTTTCAACTCCCTTAGATATCAAATAATTTGCAACGCTAGCTGCTCTTCTTTCTGAAAGAGCTTGATTATGAGCATCTCCTCCTGTGCTATCAGTATAACCATTTACTAATATTCTGCTTTCAGGATATTGAACTAAAACATTGGCTATGTCATTTAAAGATGCATAAAAACTTGAAGATATCTTTGCACTATCACTTGCAAAAGTAACCCCTCCAGGTAAATTAATATTTAAATTTTCTCCCTCTCTTGAAACTTTTACTGGACTATCCTTTAAAGAATCCTTCAATGCTGCTTCTTGTCTATCTAAATAAGCTCCCCAAGTAAGTCCTAATAAACTTCCAACTCCAGCTCCTATTAAGGTAGACTTTGTGTCTTTACCTATTAATTGACCTACTAATGCACCTGCTGCTGCACCTCCAACTGTTCCTTTTCCTCTTCCAGAGAAACCTCCAAGATCATCTGCTGCTGTACAACCTACCAATGTTGTTGCTATTAATAAAGATGATATTATTTTTTTTCCTTTCATCTGACAGTCCTCCTAAATCTTATAAAAAATAAAATATTACTATTACTATATTATTAGACTTATATACTTTTTATAAAGTTTAATCTTAAAAATAAAAACTCACAAAGCCTCCATCATTTTTTATAGTTCTATACCATAAACTCAAATTTATCTTTTTTATTTCCCTATCATCTAAAATTTTTAAAAAGTATTCCTCCTTGCCTTCAAAATTATCTTTAAACAGTTCATATACTGTAACCCAATGCCACTTATCTAAAATATTTTCTTCTCCATTGCAGAGATTTAAAAAAGCTACTGGTCTATTATTAGAAATTTCATTTTTTAAATAGGATATTATTTCCTCCAATGAAATTTTATTCTTTATATCTATATCAATATAACTGTATTTTATATCTATATTTCTATCTTTAAAATATTTCAATATGCCATCATAAAAAAGTTTAGTTGAATTTAAACCCTTACCTTTTATCGGGGGTAAATATTTCCATAATTCTTCCATTTTAGGTAGAACATCTACTATTTCTAATTTTTTAAAATTTTTACACTGTTCATAGTAAGTCAAAATAGTTGAAGCCACTGTTGCTCCACAGCCAGCTAAAACTTGATAATCATCTTTGAACCATTCTTGAGTAAAACCATAGCTTTTCCCTTTTTCTGTTTCAACATCATTTACATCTAAAAATTCTCTGTTTTTTATACTATACCTTTCCATAAGTCTACTCCTTCAAAAACTTCTGCCTATATTATAGCATTTTAATAAAAAAATCAATAAATTTTTCTAATTAGAATTTCTTATTTATGTTATAATGTAAATTATTTATAAGAGTATCAATAAGGAGAACTCCATGTATAAAAAACTAAAAAATTTTTTTAATAATAACATCGCTTTTCCACCAAATGAAAGACTTTGGCTTTTTTCATCTTTAGTCTTTGTAGGTGGTTATTTAGGCGGTTTTACTTTTTCATTAAAAGGTAAACTCTTTGTAAATGCACAAACTGGAAATATGATTTTACTTTCGTCAGGCATAGGAAATTTTGATAGCCTTGTCATCAAAAATACTTTTATCCTACTCCTAGTTTATTTTATTGCTCTTATGCTTGCTGAGTATCTTTCAAAAAAAATTAATGAGAAAAAAAATTATATTTGGGAGAGATTTTTGCTAATTTTTTCTCTTATAGTAACCTTAGTTTTAGGTTTCCTACCAGAAAATATAGCCTTTGAAGTTTTTCTTTATCCAATAGCTTTTATTGTCGCCATGCAATTTGCCACATTTGAAAAAGCTCATGGAATGGGAATGGCAACTGGTTTTTGCACCAACCATTTAAAACAAACTGCTACTAATCTTGTAAGATATTTAAGAACTAAAAATAAAGAAAAGTTAATCTTTTCATTGAGCCATCTAATTATGATAATTTCTTTTATAAGTGGTGCTTCCCTTGCTTTTTACTTAAGCTCTGTTTTTTTTAATCGTTCCATTTGGCTAGCTACTTTTCTCTTTTTATTAATTTTTTATTATTTTAATAAATCTATCAAAGAGTATAAAAAGCTTTTTTAATTTAAAAATATTTTTTACGGCGACAACAGTCGCTTTTTTTAATATCTAGGAAAGTTATTTATCGAATAATCAAAAAAAACTTAGTTTTTGAAGGGTGGAAGCTTTAAGGCATTTTGTTAGTGAGGCTCAGTCAATATAATTTTCTTTTTTATATAAAAAATTATAGAGTATCAACTAATAATTTCTGTAAAATTTCTAAAATATAGCAATTTTTTATTTGAAAAAAATAACAAATTATGATATAAATATATTATAATATTATTATATAATTATGTAAGGAGCTTTATATGAGTAAAGAAAAACAAATTTTAGAAGTTGCTGAAATTTTTAAGTTACTTTCTAATCCTTTAAGATTGGGCATAGTATGCTACTTATCTGAGAGAGGCAAATTGAATGTAAATGAACTGAGAGAGCTGTTTCCTAAATATTCCCAACCTTCGATTTCACAACAGCTACAAATTTTAAAATCAAATAAATTATTAAAAGATGAAAAAGAAGGTCAGTTTGTTTATTATTCTGTATTAGATTTGCGTATGTCAAAATTTATGAATCTACTTCGTGAATTATATTGTGAGGAGGATAAAAAATGAAGAAAAAAATTCTTATTGTAGGTGCTGTTGCAGGAGGAGCAAGTGCTGCAACAAGATTGAGAAGACTGTCTGAAAATTTTGAAATTATTATGTTTGATAGGGGAGAATACCCTTCTTTTGCTAACTGCGGTCTACCTTATCACATAGGTGGTATTATAGCCGATAGAGATAGTTTAATTATACAGACACCTGAAAGTTTTAAAAATCGATTTAACATAGATGTCAGAATTTTTTCAAATGTAATAAAAGTTTCAGCTTCTGAAAAATTTATAAGTGTCCAGAAAAAATCTGGGGAAATATATGAGGAAACTTTTGACTATTTAATCTTATCCCCAGGTGCAAAACCCTTTATACCAAAAATAGAAGGAATAGAATCAGATAAGATTTGTACACTTAGAAATATACCAGATATGGATAAAATAATTAAAAAAATTAAGTCTGAAAATGTTAAATCTGTCGCTGTTATAGGAGGAGGATTTATTGGTGTAGAGATGGCAGAAAATTTAAGACACTTAAGCCTTCAAACTCATTTAATAGAAGCTGCTCCACATATACTATCTCCTTTTGACTCAGATTTCTCAGAAGAATTAGAAGAAAAAATGAAAGAGAATAATATTTTGTTACATCTTTCAAAAAAAGTTATAAAATTTTATGATAAGGATAAAGCTATAGATATTTTTTTAGATGACAACAATAAAATTTCTGTTGACTTAGTCATCTCAGCAATAGGCGTTCAGCCTGACACAGATTTTTTAAAAGACAGTGGAATAATTTTAAACGAAAGAGGAAATATAATTGTCAATGAATACTTAGAAACTAATTTTAAAAATATTTATGCTCTTGGTGATGCTATACCAGGTTTTGCATTAGCTGGACCTGCAAACCGACAAGGTAGAATAGTTGCCAATAATATAGCTGGACAAAAAGAAAAATATAAAAAAAGTATGGGAACTTCCATTATAAAAATTTTTGATATGGTTGCTGCTGCCACAGGTAAGAATGAAAGAATATTAAAACAGGAGAAAATTAATTATTCCACTGTTATTTTTTATCCCAATTCTCATGCAGGCTACTATCCTAACGCGACTCAATTACATTGTAAAATACTTTTCGAAAAAGATAGCGGACAAATATTAGGTGCACAAACTGTGGGCTATGAGGGAGTGGATAAATTTATAGATTCTATTGCCACTACTATGCACTTTAAAGGCACGATATACGATTTGTCTGAATTAGAACTTTGCTATGCTCCTCCATTTGGCAGTGCTAAATCAATACCTAATATGGGAGGCTTCATTGCTAGAAACATATATGAAAATTTTGTAGCTGTAATTGCTTCTGAGGAGGAAATGAAACTCTTCAATCCAGAAAAGCATATACTTTTAGATGTTAGAACTGAAGAAGAAGTCGCAACAACATCTATAAAAAATACTCTTTTTATACCTGTTGATGAACTGCGTAACAATTTGGAAAAATTAAATAAAGAAAAGGAAATCTGGGTTTTTTGTGCTGTTGGTCTTCGTGGTTATATAGCAGCTAGAATTTTAACTCAAGCTGGATTTAAAGTAAAAAATATTTCTGGTGGATATAAAATGCTTTCAAAGTACTTTAAAATTTCTAACAGAGATGATTCTGCGGCTCAAGGTGGAAAACATATAGAAAATAATGATATTTTAGATATTGAGGAACTAAATTTAACAGGTCTTGCGTGTCCAGGCCCATTATTAACTTTAAAAACAAAGATGGAGGGTCTTTCCTTAGGTCAAAAAATAAGGGTTATTGCTTCTGATCCTGCTTTTAGAAACGATGTGCAAGCTTGGGCTAAATCAAGTGGAAATAAAATATTATCTATAACAAATAATAAAGGTCTTATAAATGTTATTTTAGAAAAAGATTCATCTCAAAATATTAAAGAAAATACTAGAATAAAAGAAGATAAAAATAATATGACTCTTATATTTTTTAGTGGCGACTATGATAAAGCTATAGCTTCATTGATTTTAGCTAATGGTGCTGTTGCCATGGGTAAAAAAGTTACTATCTTTTTTACATTCTGGGGACTTTCTCTTCTAAAGAAAGAAAAAACTGTTAAGATAAAAAAATCTTTCTTAGATAAAATGTTTGCTCTTTGCTTACCTAGTTCTTGGAGAAAACTTCCTCTTTCTAAAATGAATTTTGCTGGTATGGGGAGAAAAATGATGGAGCTCGTTATGAGAAAAAAAGGATTGATTTCCTTAGCTGAACTTTTAGAAGAAGCTAAGAAAAATAATATAAATATGATTGCTTGCACAATGTCTATGGAGGCTATGGGTATTAGTAAAGAGGAATTGATTGAAGGAATTGATTTTGGTGGAGTTGCTCAATATCTTGGAGAAGCAGATGAAGCAAATACTAATCTTTTTATCTAATATCTATAGCATAACTTGAAATTTCTTTGCTTTTTTTCTATAATCTATATAAAAATATTTTATTGAGGTAAAAAAATGAAAACATATGTTATTGATTTAGATGGAACTATGTATAGTGGAAATAAAAATATTGACGGTGCTAAAGAATTTATAATTTACTTACAACAAAAAGGTATTCCATATATTTTTTTAACTAATAATGCAACAAGAACTAGAAAACAAGCTAAGGAGCATATGTTAAATTTAGGTTTTAAAAATATAAAAGAGGAAGATTTCTTCACTTCAGCCATAGCTTCCGCTAAATATATTGCTAAAAATTTTCCTGAAAGAAAATGTTTTGCTATTGGCGAAGAAGGACTGATTGAAGCTTTAAAAGATGAAGGTTTTTCTTTAGTTGAAGATAATGCTGATTTTGTCTTTGTAGGGCTTGATAGAAATGCTGACTACAAAAAATATTCCACTGCTATTCACAGTATATTAAATGGTGCAAAATTCATTGCAACAAACACTGATAGACTCTTACCAAATAATGGTAAATTTGATGCTGGAAATGGCTCAGTAGTAGCTATGCTTGAATATGCTACTCAAAGTGAAAGTATAAAAATAGGTAAACCCTACTCAAAAATTTTAGAAATGCTATTTGTTGAATATAATCTAAAAAAAGAAGATATAATCTTAATTGGAGATAATTTAGAAACTGATATAAAACTTGGTTATGACTCTAAAATTGAAACTGTAATGGTTTGTACTGGAGTCCACTCTAAAAAAGATATAGATAAATTTAAAATTTATCCAACAATCTATATTAATAATTTAAAAGAACTGATTGAATAAAAATATATTTAATTTCTGATTTAGCTATAGACACATATAAAAGAAACTAGTGCAAATTTGCACTAGTTTCTTTATTTATACTTCTAAGATATTTAATATACTATCTATTACCTTTCATTTAAAATATGATTTTTATTTGACTTTTATTTTCCCAATAATCTTTTGATTTCATCAGCTACAAATTCAACTTGTGGACCAATTATAACTTGAACTGCATTTTTTGAAGGTTTTAATATTCCAGGAACTAATTTTTTTATTTTTACCTCATCCACATTTGCACTTTCTTTAACTCTTAATCTCAATCTAGTTGTACAGTAATCAACTTCTTCTATATTTTCAGCTCCACC
The DNA here is from genome assembly GCF_030528405.1 of Fusobacterium sp. GTDB lineage: Bacteria > Fusobacteriota > Fusobacteriia > Fusobacteriales > Fusobacteriaceae > Fusobacterium. The sequence continues at coordinate 49,113 of NZ_JAUMYY010000003.1, read as the reverse complement.
TAATAGAGGGATTATACTTGATGCTAATTGACTATGAGAAACTTTTGTATTTTTTTCTTCTATAATTTCTTCCTCTGTATCTTCTCTTCCTGGAGTTTTTAAATTAAACATCTTTATCGCTGTAACAAATATTAAGTAATAGATTACAAAGAAAACTAGACCTAATATAAGTAACATAAATGGACTATTTGCATTTGGATTCTTTAAAGATAATACAAAATCTACAAATCCTGCTGAGAAACCAAAACCTGCCATCCAATTAAATGAAGCTGCTAAAAATACTGCAATTCCTGTTAACACAGCATGCAATAGATATAGAGCTGGAGCAACAAACATAAATGCAAACTCAACTGGTTCTGTTACACCCGTAAAGAAACTAGTGAAACCTGCTGCCATCATTATAGATGCTATTTTAGTTTTATTTTCTGATTTTGATGTTTGAATAAATGCAAGACAAGCTCCTAAAAGTCCAAACATCATAATTGGGAAAAATCCTGCTTGGTACATTCCAACATGGTATGTCCCTTCTAATACTGCTGGTAAATCTGCATATGCAAGTTCAGGACTTCCCCAGAATCTTCCTATATCATTTATTCCAGCCACATTAAACCAGAAAACTGAGTTTAGTGCATGGTGTAAACCAACTGGAATTAAAAGTCTGTTTAAGAAACCATATACACCTGCTCCTACAGCTCCCATTTTAGCTATGCTAGTTCCAAATCCAACTAGACCTGCAAATATAACTGGCCATACATAAAGTAGTATAAAAGAAACAAATATCATCACAACCGATGTTAAAATAGGAACAAATCTCTTTCCACTAAAAAATGCTAAAAATCTTGGTAATTCTACATTAGAAAATCTATTGTATAACTCTCCTGAGATAACACCACAAAGTATTCCAATAAATTGGTTATTTATTCTACCAAAGGCAGGAGACACCTCTTCAATAGGAGTTCCAGTAATTTGAGCTACTGCACCCTTTGAAAGCAAGGTAGTAACAACTTGAAAGGCTACTAAACCAGTAAGAGCTGCTGCACCATTTTTATCCTTTGAAAGCCCATAAGCAACTCCTATAGCAAATAAGATAGGCATATTATCAATTATAGCTGCCCCTGCTTTTATTAAAAATGCTGCTAATTGGCTATTTGCACCCCAACCTGTAGGATCTATCCAGTAACCTATACCCATAAGTATTGCCGCTGCAGGTAGAACAGCAACTGGTACCATTAACGCTTTTCCTATTTTTTGTAAATAACTAAACATACTACTTCCTCCTTATTTTATAATATAATTCATAAAAATTAATTTAAAAAGAATTTTTAATTCATTTTTTATTATTATAGCATATTTTTCATTTTTTGCTATGTATTTTTTATAACTGTATTTTTATTAAACATTCTTAAAAAAAAGATTACGCTATTTACCTTTGAATATAGATAATAATTTATTTTCTACAAAGTACTGTACTCTTATGCTATAATAAATAAAAAATATAGTGAGGTGTTATTATGGGAAGTACATTTTGGCTTATTTTAACTTTTATTTTCGTTATTCTTGAGATACTTATTCCTACTCTTATTACAATTTGGTTTGCAATTGCAGCTATATTTACTGTTATTGTTGCCTTTGCTTTTAAAAATTTAAATTTTGAAATTTTAACATTTACAATTCTTTCTATATTTTTTATGCTCTTTACAAGACCTTATGCTAAAAAATACCTTTCAAAAAATAAAGAAAATTTTGATGCTTCAATGGTAGGTACTAAAGTTAGTATTGAAAAAGTTGTTGATACAAGTCATAGGGAAAAAATTTATGAAGTTAAATTTAAAGGCTCTATATGGACTGCAATAAGCTCTGATACTTTTAGCAAAAATGACATAGTCATTATAGATGAATTTAAAGGTAATAAAATTATTATAAAAAAATAATTGAGGAGGTTTTTATGTTTTATATTCCATTTTTTATTTTGTTATTAGTTCTTATAACTTTTATAGCTTTAAAAGCTATAAAAATAATTCCTGAATCTCAAGTTTATATAGTAGAAAAGTTAGGGAAATATTCTTCTACTCTTCGTTCAGGGCTTAATTTTATCAATCCTTTTTTTGATAGGGTTTCAAGAATTGTATCTTTAAAAGAGCAGGTTGTTGACTTTGAGCCTCAAGCTGTTATAACTAAAGATAATGCCACTATGCAAATTGATACTGTTGTTTATTTTCAAATTACTGATCCTAAGCTTTATACTTATGGAGTTGAAAGACCTATCTCTGCTATTGAAAATTTGACTGCTACCACTTTAAGAAATATAATTGGAGATATGACAGTTGATGAAACACTTACTTCAAGAGATATAATCAATACTAAAATGCGTCAAGAATTAGATGAAGCTACTGATCCTTGGGGAATAAAAGTAAACAGAGTTGAATTAAAATCTATTCTCCCTCCAAATGATATCAGAGTTGCAATGGAAAAAGAAATGAAGGCCGAAAGAGAAAAGAGAGCTAAAATTCTTGAAGCTCAAGCCTTAAGAGAGTCTGCTATTTTAGTTGCTGAAGGAGAAAAGCGTTCCGCTATTTTAAGGGCTGAGGCAGAAAAGGAAGTTAGAATTAAAGAAGCTGAAGGAAAAGCTCAAGCTATTTTAGAAATACAAAAAGCCCAAGCTGAAGCAATAAAAGTATTAAATAGCGCTAAACCAGAGAAAGAAATTCTAGCTTTAAAGTCGCTTGAAACATTTGAAAAAGTTTCCAATGGTCAAGCAACTAAAATTATAATTCCTAGTGAATTACAAAATTTAGCTGGATTAGTGAAATCTATTAGAGAAATTGACTAAAATTTAAAAGGGATTGTTGCAAAATTTATAAAATCTTAAAATACAACAATCCCTTTTCTTATCTATTTATAGAAGCTGCAATAAGCCTTATAGTATGTCTTGTTCCTCTCAGTGCCAAAGACATTTCAAAAATATTCTCATAAGGTGCTATTCCCGAATGACTTCCATCTCCTATATGTTGAATATCTGCTCCTGCAATTTTATTCTGTATAGCTATTTCTCTTATCATTTCTTTTCTTCCACTCTCTTGGCTTGTCCCTATTGCAGTCATAATTAAACAATTATGTCTTTTAACAAAATTTACGATCTCTACTAATTTATCCTGTGTAAATCCAGGAATAGTTCCAACTGCTGGAACCATAATAACATCCGCTCCACTTTCAATAAACTCTTTTATAGATGCTAGATTTATAAAATCCTCATCAACTCCAGAACCATGCATTTTCCCAGCTATGATAAGTCCATTAAAAAACTCCTTTGCTAATTTTACTGCCTTTGCAATTTCTCTGTTACTCACACCAGTTGCTGGATTTCCTGTCAAACAAATAAAATCAAATCCTAGTTCACTAGCTTCTTTTAATGACTCTTTTGAGCATATTCTTCCCTTAGGGATTAAATCTATTTTTTCTAACATTGAAGCAGAGAAATCAACAGGTTCTAAATTTACGCCTATAGGTCTACCCACTAATTTTTTTAGCAAATTTATCGGATCTTTACTTTCTTCTAAACCCCAAATAAATTTTTTATCCATATCAAATGTATTTAACAAAATTAAATCAGCTCCAAAGGCACGTGCAACTTCACTGTTTGTTATCCCATGTGAAAAAGGTTCCTGTGTCACTATATTTTCTGAAACTATTGTTCTACCTTCATTGGCTTTTATTGCTGATTTTAACTCTTCTTTTGTAATATTTATAAAATCACTAGAAAAACAATTTAGTAAACGCTTCTGCATATTCATTTCTCCTCAAAAAATAAAATTTTGCCTTAGTCTTCTTCTGGCTCTTCTTCAAATGAATCTTCACTCTTACTTTCTAATTTTAATTTTTCTTCTTCATTCACAGGATTGATTTTAGTTTTTTTTGTTCCTTCAAACAAACCTCCCTCCTGTATGACAAAAACATTAGATATTATATTAGCAAAAACTTTCCCTGTTTTACCAATTTCCACTCTTTCAGCACTTACTTCTCCAAAAACTTCTCCGTCAACTAATAGTGATTCTGTGTCTATATTTCCCTTCACTCTTCCTGTAATTCCAATATGAACAAGACTCTCACTTTTTATATCTCCTTCTAAAACTCCTTCCAATTGAAACATTGATGCTGTCTCTATTGTTCCCTTTATAAGAGTTTCTTTAGAGATTAAACAAACACTATTTACTTCATTTTCTCTCGTTGCTAAGCTAGTACTTGCCCCCTCGTCCTTTAATTTTTTCCCATTATCGTTAGAAAATAATCCCATGGCACACTCCTTTCATTTTCAAAAACTATATTAAATTGTTTCTTGTTCCATTCTATAAAATTTTGTGGATTAATAGGTAAGCCCTTATATCTAACTTCATAGTAAAGATGCGGTTCAGCTGATATACTAGACTTTCCTCCAAGTGCAATAACTTTACCTTTTCCAACTATTTCTCCAAATTTGACATAGACCTTATCTAAATATGCATAAGCAGTTTGAAAGCCATACATATGATCTACCACTACCACATATCCATAACCTTCTTTCTTCCCTGCATAGCTAACCTTGCCTATAGCTGTTGACATAACATCATTCCCAACTGTAAGTCTTAAATCAATACCTTGATGCAACTTTTTTTGATTGCTTGCTGATTGTGATTTTATTCCAAAAGCTTTCATTATATCTATTTCACCATTCAATGGATTACCACTTGGAATAATATTAAGCATAACTTCTTTTTTTTCATCAGGAAGATTGTTTATAGTCTCAAAACTAAGCTTTTTTAAATCTTTTAACTCTTTTTCTTTTCTTAGTCTTTCTTCCTCCAAGCCTTCTTGCTTTTTTCTCTCCTCTTCTTCTTTAACTGACTGCTCTTCTTTATATTTTTCAGCTAAAATAATACTTTCCCTTGTATTTTCAACATATTTTTGAAATTCAATATATTTTTTCCATAAAAAAAATATTGTAAAACTTATAAAAATAAGCATAAAAAAGAAAATTAACTTTTTCAATCTCTTAAAATCTATATTTTTCTTTTTTTTACTTTCTTCACTTAGACCAAAAATTTCTTCTATCTTCTGTTTCTTTAAAAATTCTAACTGATATATTTGATTTTTACTTTTTTCATTCATAATATTTCTACCTATAAAATTCTTATAAATTATCTTTTTATCTCTATTTTTACTTATTCATTCTAAAAACTCACATTTTTAAATGATTGTTTTTATTATAACATATAAAAGCTTTTAATTCATTTTATTTTAATATTTTTTAAAAGCTCCATAACCTTACACTGTAATTCTTCAACAGAATGGCTTCTCGCCCTTCCACACTCCTGAGCTTGTTTATTACAAATAAGGCACTTTCTAAATGATGACCTTGATAATTTTTTAAAATTTATATCTATTACATCCATATCAAAAAGTCTACCTATCTCTTCTCTTTCTTCAAGCTCTATGGCTATATCTTTTAACTTTTCTGTTTCACCATCCACAACAATAAATAATACATCCCCTGTATTCTCATAAAATTCTAAAAGTTCTAAAATTTTCATTTTATTTTTTTCTAAACTTTTTAAAAGTTCTTTTTTCGCATAATTAAAGGCTTTCCTTATACTTTCATTTGTTTTTATAGGTCCAGGTATATTCATAGTAAAAGAAATTATTGGCATATTATATTTTTTTATTAAACTATTTTGATAATTCAATCTTTTTTCCCTAGAAAGTAAAATTTCATCTGCCTTTACTTCTTTCCCTTTCATATGTTCTCCTCTAATAATGTATTACGTTTTTAGCCTCTCTTATCCTTGTAATAACTGATTTCGCTTTTTCGGATAAAAAAAAGTCCAATGTAGTTTTAGGAACGAGTTGTTCCAACAAATCAAAATCTCCATCTTTTATTGCCTGCCTAACTTTTGAAGCACTTATCACTTTATCTTCATCATATTTTTTCCTAGGAATCACTATACATTCTATATTTTCCTCTACTAATTTCTTTTCCATAATTTTATTATAAATATTGGTTACTAAACTATTTGGTTCTTCGCCAACATAACGCTTGTTAATGTTTAAAACCTTAGCTATCTTTATAAAAATACTTATATCTAGATTAGCCTGACTTTCTATGACTGCAATATTATCTTTTTGAAAATAGCTTGGAAAAGTGGCAGAACTTATTATGTAATCTTTTGTTTCATGATAAATTATATTTTTTAAATGAGCTGTTCCCTCAATAATAAGTTTTTTCCTGACTTCAAAAGGAACTAAACTGCTGTCTTCACTAACCATAAATAAATGCAAAAAGTCATTTTCTTTAGCTGCTTTCTCTATTAAATATTGATGTCCTAGGGTAAAAGGGTTGCAATTCATTACAAGGGCCGCTATATTTTTCCCTGTTTTCTTATGTTTTTCCAAATTTTCAAGATATTCACTAAAACCTCTTCTTCTATTTTCCATAAATACAATTTGATCCTCTATTCTTATGATTTCAAAGAAACCTAAATCTCTAAAAAATTTAGCTGCTGAACTTTTCGTATAAACAAATAGATGAGTTATACCTCTGGAAAATTGAAAATCTATTAGATGACTTATTATCTGATTTAGTAAACCTTCCCCTTGATATTTGCTATCTACAGCAAGACAACGTAAGGTATTGCCAAAACAACTTCCTGTTGCTATTATCTCCATACTTTCATTGAACATTGCACAAGTGTAATCTAAATTTTCATCCTTTTTTATATTTTCTTGCAATAATAATTTTTCTATTAAGTCATAATTTTTTTTATCATTAGGATATATTTTTGAAATAATGTAATTTGACATTTTTCCCCCATTTTTAAACTAGCATAATCTAATAAAATCTTCTAAATTATAGCTTAAATTTATTGAAACTATATATTAACATATACAAAAAAAGTTATTGCCTCTCATTTTCTAGCTCTTCAAATGTTTTGAATCCATATCTAAAAAATTTTAAATTGCAATAACTTTTTTATGTATTTAAATCTTTATATCATCATATGCACCTGTTTCAAATTTTTTAACAACATAAGAACATTCTGCTTTTACCTTCAATTTATTCTCTCTTGCATATTTTGTGGCTTCATCTAAAAGCTTTGCTGCTATGCCCTGCCCCTTTAATTTATCCGATACTTCTGTATGATCAAAAACTAAAATATCATCTTTCATCTTATATTCTAATTCTGCTAAAATTTCTCTATTTTCTCCATATATATAAAAACCTTTTCCTTCACAGTGAACTATATCCATTTTTATCCCTACTTTCTTTTGATTTTATTAAATTTATTATATCATATTTTGCAGATAGTTTATAATTAAAAATAAATATTTAAAAAATTCTATCTTCAATTAATATTTTATACTATAAAAAACTTAAAAATAAGAATGCATAAGAAGAAAGTCTTCTTTTCGTTTTATGTTCATTCTATAACAGAAACCTTTTAGCAATACACTTTTATATGTCTTTATTATAAGCACATTACCTTTTTTAGTATTCACATTGATAACATCATTATAGGTTATAGCAGCATCCAAATAAAATAATTAAATAAATTTTTTCCTAAATTAGTGGCATTTATATTTATCATTTTCACCTCTTTCATACGTACTTATTTATTTACTTATTACACAATGTAAAATATTAATCTGTTTTTTCTTTCATTATTTGCATTGCTTCTTCCTTTTATTCATAACCATTAAATTAAAACTTTTTTGCTCTTGATTTGACAATCCACCTATTTATGTGTATAATCGTTTTAATAATTTTATTCATTTTAAGTTCATGGCTTCAAGAAATCTTACTTAATAAAGTCGTAAGTTATCTTGATGAATTATTTAGTTATTAAAATTTAAAAATATAAAATAATTAAAATTGAGAAATGAGGATCTATTTCATGCTAAGAGATAAATTAAATAAAAAAGAAAAAAATACATAACTATCTTAAAAAAGAGGATTATATAATCGCTTATGAAAATAAAGTTATTCAAAAACTACTTAATAAATCTAGAAAACAGTCCGAAAATTATTAGATAGTATAAGTTTTTATAAAAGACAAAGAATACATAGGCTTTATGCAGAATAAAAATAGGAGATGATAGATATGAAAAAGATAATAATAGGATTTTTTATGTTAATGGGAGTACTGAGTTTTTCACAAGGTGAGCAAAGATATGTAGAAAGATGTAAGGTGACTTCTGTCGGTAAATATGAAGATGGAACAAAGTATATAGACTGTATAAGTTTGCAGTCAGGGAAGACTTTTAATTTTACACAGTCAAAACAATATACAGAGCCTAATTACAATGCTCTTAAAAAAGATAAAGTGTATTTAGTTATATTTTATGGTAAAGGATATAAAAACTTAAGTTTGCATGATTGGAGAGAGTTAAATTAAAAAAGGGGATTAAAGATTGATAATAAATTTTTAGAGAGAATATGAACTAATTTCTGTAAATTTGCCTTCTATGATTTTTAAATAGAATAGATTAGAATTAGAAAATTCTTAGGCTCTGTGTCAAATGGTGTTGATGAAAAAAACTGCACTTCAGTCTTTATCTAAGATTGAAAATGCAGTTCAATACCATTTTTTTATATTCTATCTTTTTATGTTTGTGCAAAAGCATTTTACTGCTATCTTATACACTACAATTAATATATATTTAAGCTTATTTATATCTTTATTATTATATAAATCCTTTGTAATCTCTCATAACTAAATGAGCATCAATTTGCTGTACAGTGTCTAAAGCAACACCAACAACTATTATTATTCCTGTCCCTCCAAAATAAACTGGAAGATTCATAGATGTAAATATAATATCTGGAAGTATTGAGATTAAAGCTAAAAATAATCCGCCACCCCATGTTATTCTAGTAACAACACCTTCAAGATACTCTACAGTTTCATTCCCTGGTCTTATTCCTGGAATCGTTCCTCCACCTTGTTTAAGATTTTCAGCTACTTTTTCAGGATCAAATACCAATGCAGTATAAAAAAATGAGAAAAATATAATTATCACTGCATACAGTAACATATATACTGGATGTTTTTGATTAAATATTATAGCCAACGTAGTTTTTATAGAATATTCTGATGGAATAGCATTTACTATAACTCCAGGTATAAGCATAAATACTGAGGCAAATATTACAGGCATAACTCCTGAACTATTTAATCTCAATGGAATATATGAATTTTGTCCCATTCCTCCCTTTGCAGAAAATCCTTTTCCCACATAATGAACAGGTATTTTTCTTTGTCCTAATTGAAACATAACTACTGCTGCAATAGTCAAAGTTCCTAAAAATGCTACTACAGCAAGTAAAGGAATTAAAAATTTATTCCCTTGCATAGTTTGTATTGTTTGTACAACACTTGAAGGAGCTCTTGATATTACATTAAGAAATATTATAAGAGAAACTCCATTTCCTATTCCTTTTATAGATATCTGTTCTCCTACCCACATTAAAAATATAGTTCCAGCTGTCAATGTAGTCATCGTTGTCAAGAAAAAACCAAGTCCAGGATTATAAACTAGACCAACAGATTGTAACCATAAGCATACTCCAAAACCTTGTACTGTCGCTATAGCTATTGTTAAGTACCGTGTCCACTGAGTTATTTTATTTCTTCCTGACTCTCCCTCTTTTTGAATTTCTTCAAGCTGAGGAACTATTGATGTTAAAAGGCTAACTACTATCGATGAGTTGATATAAGGAATTATTCCTAAAGCAAATATAGAAACTCTTGTAAATGCTCCTCCTGAAAACATATTAATATATCCAAGAATATCATTTTGAGCTGTCATAGCTGCTAATCTATCAACATCAACACCAGGAGCAGGAATTAAAGTTCCCACTCTGGCAACTAAAAACATCATTAATGTGAAAAAAATTCTTTCTCTAAGTTCAGGAATCTTCATTATACTGCTTAACTTCGAATTAAACTTTTCTATTAAAGTCAACGCATTCACCTACCTTAGATAAAAAACTATTTTTTATTATTTCCAGCTACTTTTTCAAATCCTCCAAATTCAACTATTTCAACTGAACCACCTTTAGCTTCAATAGCAGCTTTTGCTGATTTAGAAACTTTATGAGCTTTAACTATTAACTTTTTTGTTAAATCTCCATTTCCTAAAATTTTAATTCCATCTTTCTTTATAGATTTTACTAAAAATTTATCAAATAAAGTTTCTATTGATACAGTTTCTCCATCTTCAAAATTATTTAATAAATCTAAAGATAATATTGTATATTCCTTCTTAAAAACAGCATTAGAAAACCCTCTTTTAGGCACTCTTCTGTAGATAGGCATTTGTCCACCTTCAAAATAAGGTTTCACTCCTCCGCCTGCTCTTGAATTTTGTCCATTACTTCCTTTTCCAGCAGATTTTCCCCAACCAGATGAATTTCCTCTTCCTATTCTTTTTCTATTTTTTCTCGGTACTGAAGGAGATAATTCATTAAGTTTCATTATCCTTGCACCTCCTCAATTTTTAACAAGTAAGAAACTTGAGCTAATTTTCCTTTTAATTCAGGTGTCTCAACTTGTTCAATTACATCATGCATTTTCTTAAGCCCTAGCGACTTTACAGTTGCTATGTGGTTAGGCTTTCTTCCGATTATGCTTTTTACAAGCTCTATTCTAAGCTTTGCCATTTCTTATTCCCTCCTAGCTTAAGATATCCTTAACTTCTTTTCCTCTTAAAGCTGCTATTTCTTCTGCAGTTCTAAGTAATTTTAATGCTTCAACTGTAGCTCTTGCCACATTATGTTTATTTCTTGCACCTTTTATTTTTGTTAATATATCATGTACTCCAACTAATTCTAATATTTCTCTTGAAGCAGATCCAGCAATCACTCCTGTTCCTTCATAGGCAGGTGCCATCCATACTGAAGTTGCTCCCCATTTTCCTTCAATCTCATGTGGAACCGTTTTATTTTTTAAAGAAACTTTTACTATATTTTTCTTAGCCGCAGCTATTGCTTTTTTTATAGCATCTGGAACTCCATTTGCTTTTCCAAGTCCTAATCCTATTTTTCCTTCTCCATCTCCAACAGCAGCTAATACTGAGAAAGATATTGTTCTTCCTCCTTTAGTTGTCTTAGAAACTCTTGAAATCTTCAATAATTTTTCTTGATATTGATTTTCTTCTCTATTTAACAAAGTGAAATCCTCCTCTCTTAAAGAAATTAGAAGCTTAACCCAGCTTCTCTAGCCGCTTCTGCAAGAGCTGCTATTCTTCCTGTATATTTATATCCTGATCTATCAAATACGATAGTTTCAATTCCTTTTGCTTTTGCTCTTTCAGCTATTGTCTTTCCGATCAATTTAGCTGCTTCTACATTACCACCATTAACAACACTTGTCTTTAATGTTTTATCTATTGTTGAAGCTGAAGCTAAAGTAACTCCATTTACATCATCTATTAATTGAGCAAATATATTAGTGTTTGATCTGTATACTGAAAGTCTTGGTCTTTCTGGAGTTCCAGAAATTTTATTTCTTATTGACATTTGCTTTTTTTGTCTTGATGCTTTTCTATCAACTTTCTTAAACAACTGTCTTACCTCCTTTTTAAGCTATTTTAAGCCTTTTTACCTTCTTTTCTTCTAATATGTTCGTCAGCGTACTTAACTCCTTTTCCTTTATACGGTTCAGGAGGTCTTTTAGCTCTTATATTAGCTGCCACTTGACCAACTACATCCTTTTCTATTCCATCTACATGGATAGTTGTATTTTTTTCAACAGCGAAAGTAATACCAGGAACTTCATCAACTATCACAGGATGTGAAAATCCTAAAGAAATTTCAAGTCCCTTTCCTTTAGCTGCTGCCCTGTATCCAACCCCTACAAGATTAAGAGTTATTCTGAAGCCTTCAGAAACTCCTTTTACCATGTTATTTATTAAAGCTCTTGTAGTCCCATGAATAGCTCTTACAGCTGGTTCATCATTAGGTCTTTCTACATTTATTTCACCATTTTCTAATTTTATAACTAAATCTTTGTTAAACTCTTTTGTTAAAGTACCTTTAGATCCTTTTACAGTAACAACATTATCTTTTACTGTAAATTCAACTCCAGAAGGCACTGCAATAGGTTTTTTACCTACTCTTGACATTAATGGACACCTCCTAAGTTTTTATTACCACACAAATGCAAGGATTTCTCCACCTACTTTTTCTGCTCTAGCAACTTTATCTGTAATTATTCCTTTTGAAGTTGAAACTATAGCAATTCCAAGACCAGATAATACTCTTGGCATATCTTCTACAGAAGAATAAACTCTTCTTCCAGGTTTAGAAATTCTTTTTATTCCTTTTATAACTCTTTCTTTTCCAGCATACTTTAAATAAACTCTTATATTTTTATTGTTTCCTTCTGTTACAATTTTAAAGTTAGAAATATATCCTTGTTCTTTCAAGATTTCAGCTATTCTTTCTTTCATCTTTGAATGAGGAATATCTACTTTCTCATGCATAACTGCATTAGCATTTCTAACTCTTGTTAACATATCAGCAATTGGATCTGTTAAATACATCTATTAAAATCCTCCTTCCTTAATTGATTTATTACCAAGATGATTTTTTTACACCAGGTATTTCTCCAGCACCTGCAAGTTGTCTAAATTTAACTCTTGAAATTCCAAATTCTCTCATAAATCCTCTTGGTCTTCCATCTAATTGACATCTATTTCTTTTTCTAACTGCAGAAGAATCTTTTGGAAGTTTATTTAATTCAAACATAGCTTCCATGTCTCCAGCTGCTATTCTTTTCTTTAATTCAGCTCTTTTTTCAGCATATTTGTCAACAAGTTCTGCTCTTTTTACATCCCTTGCTATCATTGACTTTTTCGCCATTTATTTTAACCTCCTTGCTATTACTTTTTGAAAGGCATTCCAAATGCTTTTAATAATGCTCTACCCTCTTCATCTGTTTTGGCAGAAGAAACCATAGTGATAGACATTCCTAAAAGTTTTTCAACTTTATCAAAATCAATTTCAGGAAATACTAATTGATCTCTTAATCCTAATGAATAATTTCCTCTTCCGTCAAATGCATTAGTAGGAACTCCTTCAAAGTCTCTAACTCTTGGAAGAACTACATTTACTAATCTATCTAAGAAATCATACATTCTTTCTTTTCTTAAAGTTACTTTAGCTCCTATAGGCATACCTTCTCTTAATTTAAATCCAGCTTCAGATTTTCTAGCCTTTCTAAGTAAAGGTTTTTGACCTGTTATTATTGTTAAGTCAGCCATTGCTGCATCCATTAATTTTGTATTTTGAGTTGCTTCTCCAACTCCCATATTAACAACTATCTTCTCTAATTTTGGACAGTCCATAATATTTTTTATTTCTAATTCTTTCATTAACTTAGGAACCACAACATCGTTGTAAAATTTGTGGTATCTAGAAACATATTTTGACACTTATGCTTTCCTCCTTTCTTAAATTATTTCTCCAGATTTTTTTGATATTCTTACTTTTTTCCCATCTCTGACTTCATGAGAAACTCTTGTAGGTTTTCCTGCTTTTTCATCAAAAAGCATAACTTTTGATGAAAATATTGCTGCAGCTCTTTCCACAACTCCACCTTGTGGGTTTACTGGAGATGGCTTCATATGTTTTTTAACTATATTTATTCCCTCTACTACTACTTTTCCTTTTTTAGGGAAAACTTTTATAACTTTACCTGTTTTACCTCTATCTTTTCCTGAAATTACATATACAGTATCTCCTGTTTTAACATGTAGTGATTCAGGTACAAATTTAATTTTAGGTTTAGCCACGATAATAAGCCTCCTCTCTCATTATATTACTTCTGGTGCTAGAGATAAGATTTTCATAAAATTCTTTGCTCTTAATTCTCTTGCAACAGGTCCAAATATTCTTGTTGCTCTTGGTTCGTTACTTGTGTTAATAACAACTCCTGCATTATCATCAAATTTTATATATGAACCGTCTTCTCTTCTAGTTTCTTTTTTAGTTCTAACTATAACAGCTTTTACTACATCACCTTTTTTAACGTTACCACCAGGGATAGCTTCCTTAACTGATGCCACAACTATGTCACCAATTCTTCCAAATCTCTTTTTAGAACCTCCTAAAACTCTTATTACCATAAGTTTTTTAGCCCCTGAGTTATCAGCAACATTAAGGATAGTTTGTTGTTGTACCATTAAATTATCCTCCTCTCACTTTTATTGTGATTATTTTGCTTCTTCTAAAACTTCTACTAGTCTCCAATTTTTATCCTTAGATAAAGGTCTAGTTTCCATGATTTTTACTTTATCTCCTACTTTAGCTACATTATTTTCATCATGTGCTTTGAATTTAGTAGTCCTTTTCACTCTCTTTTTGTATATAGGATGAAGTATCATTGTTTCTATTGCAACAACTATAGTTTTTTGCATTTTATCTGAAACAACTATTCCTTCTCTTACTTTTCTTTCGTTTCTCAAGATATTAACCTCCTCTTTACCATAATTAAAGAATCAATTATTTTATACAAAAATTATCTCTCATTTAAAATAGTGTTAATTCTTGCTATTTCTCTTCTTACTTCTCTAATTTTTGCAGTATTTGTTAGCTGACCTAATGAAAGTTGGAACTTCAAGTTGAATAATTCTTCTTTTAGCTCTTTACACTTAACAACTAGGTCTTCACTAGTCATTTCTCTTATTTCTTTAGCTCTCATTAGTTTTCACCACCATTTTCTTCTTTTTTTACAACTTTACATCTGATAGGTAATTTCATAGATGCTTTCTTTAATGCAGCTACTGCTTTTTCTTCTGTTACACCAGAAACTTCAAACATTATTCTTCCTGGTCTTACTACACATACCCATCCTTCAACATTACCTTTACCTTTACCCATTCTCACACCAGCAGGTCTTGCAGTAATAGGTTTATCAGGGAATATTCTTATATATGTTTTCCCTTCTCTTTTAAATGTTCTGTTTATAGCAACCCGGCAAGATTCTATCTGTCTATTTGTTATCCAAGATGGTTCAAGAGCTTGTAATCCATATTCTCCAAATGCAACAGTATTTCCTTTGTGTGCTGCACCCTTCATTCTACCTCTGAACATCTTTCTATGTTTTGTTCTCTTTGGCATCAACATAATTATGCGTCCCCTCCTTCCACTTTACTTGGAAGAACTTCACCATGGAATATCCATACTTTTATTCCTAATGCTCCATATGTTGTATGAGCTGTAGCAACTGCATAATCTATATCTGCTCTCAATGTATGTAGAGGAACTTTTCCTTCAACAGCCCATTCAGATCTAGCTATTTCTGCACCATTTAATCTTCCAGATATCATAACTTTAATACCCTTAGCTCCTGATTTCATAGTTCTAGCTATTGCTTGTGTCATAGCCTTCTTATAAGCTATTCTCTTTTCAATTTGAGCAGCTATTGATTCAGCAACTAAAACAGCATCTCTATTTTGTTCTTTTATTTCTTGAACTTTTACAGTTACTTTTTTAGCAGTTAATTTCTCTAATTTCGCTCTAATAGCTTCAATTTCTGCACCTTTTCTTCCAATTATTAATCCTGCTTTTCCAGTATGTATATGAACAACTACTTGTGAAGGAGATGTTCTTTCTATTCTTACCTTCGAAATTCCTGTATGGAAGTAGTTTTTCTTTATAAATTCTTTTATTTGCACATCTTCATGGAAGTATTTTACATACTCTTTTTTATCTGCATACCAATTAGAATCCCAAGATCTTGTAATTCCAAGTCTAAGTCCTCTAGGGTCTACTTTTTGTCCCACAGTTTTACCTCCTTAATTTATTCTTTTTCAGATACTGCCACAGTTACATGAGCTGTAGGTTTTCTTATTATGTCTGCTCTACCTTGTGCTCTTGGCATTACTCTTTTTAAAACTGGTCCTTGATTTATCATTATAGTCGACACAACTAATTTATCTTCATTCATTTTAAAATTATTTGTTGCATTTGCCACTGCTGATTCTAAAGTCTTCTTAATAACTCTAGCTGCTTTTTTATTTGTAAACTCTAAAATATCTAACGCTTCTAGGGCTGATTTACCTCTCACTAAGTCTGCTACTAATCTAGCCTTTCTAGGAGATAATCTTACGAATCTAGTTATTGCTCTAGCTTCCACTAGTCCAACCTCCTTTTTATCTATAATTTATTATTTTTTCTTTTTATCTACTCCATGTCCATGATATGTTCTTGTTGGTGCGAACTCTCCTAATTTATGTCCTACCATTTGCTCAGTTACATGAACAGGTATATGTTTTTTACCATTATATACTCCAAAAGTCATTCCTATGAAGTTAGGAAATATTGTAGATCTTCTTGACCAAGTTTTAATAACTGCTTTATTATTTCCAGAAGCTACAGCTTCTTCAACTTTAGCCATTAAGTGATGATCACAAAAAGGTCCTTTTTTTAATGATCTTGCCATTATCTATTAGCCTCCTCTCGCAAATTATTTTTCGTTTCTTCTTCTTACGATAAATTTGTCAGATGTTTTTCTTCCTCTTGTTTTAACACCAAGTGCTGGTTTTCCCCAAGGAGTCAAAGGTGATTTTCTTCCAACTGGATTCTTTCCTTCTCCTCCACCATGTGGGTGATCTACTGGGTTCATTACAGATCCTCTTACATGAGGTCTTTTACCCATATTTCTAGCTCTACCAGCTTTACCTATACTAACTAGATTATGTTCTGCATTTCCTACTTCACCAATAGTTGCCATACATTCTCCATGAATTAATCTTAATTCTCCAGATGGTAATTCAACATGGCAATAAGTTCCTTCTTTAGCAACAAGTCTAGCTGCTACTCCAGCTGATCTAACTAATTGCCCACCTTTACCTCTTTGAAGCTCAATATTGTGTATTTGAACCCCAACTGGCATATCTTTTAATTTTAGAGCATTCCCTGGTTTTATGTCTGCTTTGCTTCCAGCTGAAACTACGTCTCCTTTTTTTAATCCTTTAGGAGCTAAAATATATCTTTTTTCTCCATCTACATAGAATAAAAGCGCAATGTTTGCTGATCTGTTTGGATCATATTCTATTGTAGCTACTCTTGCAGGAACATCTAATTTATTTCTTTTAAAATCTATAATTCTATATAATCTTTTATGCCCTTTTTGTCTATCTCTACAAGTTCTGTGCCCATAATTATCTCTACCATACGCTGATTTTAGAGGTACAGTTAAAGATTTTTCAGGTCTTACTTTGTCTAATTCATCATTTACTAATCTAGACATGTGTCTAGTACCATTAGTAATTGCCTTCAGTTTTCTAATAGCCATTTCTTTTTTTCCTCCATTTGACCTATATCTATCTTTAATCTTTTAAATTAAACTTCTTTAAATAAAGTTATACTATTGCCATTTGCTAGTTTAACTATAGCCTTTTTCTTAGATTGAGTTTTATAAAGTTTCATTCCATGCCTTTTTACAATAGGCTTTTTGTTCATTGTAGAAACTGATTCTACTTTCACATTAAATATAGCTTCTACAGCTTTTTTTATTTCTATTTTATTTGCTTTTGGATGTACTTCAAAAGTATACTTATTATATTCTCTTCTTAAAGCCTCTGATTTTTCAGTTACAACAGGCTTTTTAATTATATCGTAAACAGTCATTATCCTAGTACCTCCTCTACAGTCGCCAATGCTTCTCTAGTAAGAATTACTTTTTCTTGTTTTAATAACCAGTATACACCAATCTCATTTGGTTGTAATACCACTGCATTTTCTAAATTTCTTACTGACAAATATAAATTAAAATCGTTTATAGATGCTAAGTCATTCACTACAAACAATTGTTTTTGTTTTGCATCAACTTTATTAACTAAATTTACTATCACTTTTGTTTTTGGTGTTTCTATTGAAACATCTTCTAAAACAATTACTTCTCCATTTGCAACTTTTGCAGATAACGCAGATCTAAGTGCTAGATTTCTCACTTTTTTATTTACTTTCTTTTCATATGATCTTGGATGTGGTCCAAACGTAACACCTCCACCTACCATATGTGGTGCTCTTATAGAACCCTGTCTAGCTCTACCAGTACCCTTTTGTTTGAAAGGTTTTCTTCCTCCACCTCTAACCATTGCTCTAGTCTTAGTAGAAGCTGTACCTTGTCTAGCAGCTGCTAATTCTGCAGTTAACACTTCATGTAATACTACTTTATTAGGTTCAATACCAAACACTGCGTCATTAACTTCAACAGTTCCAGTTTTTTCTCCTGCTAAGTTATATATGTTTAAAACTGCCATTGTTTTCCTCCTCCCTCTACTAACCTATTACTTTCTTTACTGCTGGTCTTATTACTAAATAACCATTTTTAGCTCCAGGAACTGCACCTTTTATTAATAGTAGATTATGCTCTGCATCAACTTTAACCACTTTTAAGTTTTGAACTGTCACTGTTGCATTTCCATGTTGCCCTGCCATTCTTTTTCCTTTAAGAACTTTTCCTGGCCAAGATGACATACCGATAGATCCTCCTAGTCTGTGGTTTCTTGAAACCCCATGACTGGCTCTGTTTCCACCAAATCCATGTCTTTTCATAACTCCAGATGTTCCTTTCCCTTTTGAAGTCCCAGTAATGTCTACAAATTCTACCTCACTTAGAACATCTACTTTTATTTCTTGTCCTAATTCATATCCATCAACATTTTCAACTTCTAATTCTCTAACAAATCTTTGAGGTTTTACTCCAGCTTTGTTAAAAATTCCCATTAAAGGTTTAGTAGTGTTTTTTTCTTTCTTTTCATCAAATCCTAATTGTAAAGCTACATATCCATCTTTCTCTTCTGTTTTCTTTTGAAGAACAAAATTAGGACCAGCTTCTACAACTGTTACAGGAACAAACTTTCCATTTTCAAAAATTTGAGTCATTCCAATTTTCTTTCCTAAAATTCCTGACATTTTTAACCTCCATCAAATAATATATAGGTTGATACAACTTATCCTCGTGGTTCTAAAACTACCCACAAAAATAAAATCAACATGTACTATTCTGTAAGTATGATGCTTTTGCATCATCTCCCATAAATAAATACCCAGAATAAAAATTAAACTTGCTTAATTTCTATTCCTACACCAGCTGGTAAGTGAACTGATGTTAACGAACTCATAGTCTTTTCAGTAGAATTAATTAGCTCTACCATTCTTCTGTGTACTCTCATTTCAAACTGCTCTCTTGAATCTTTATTAACATGCACTGATCTTAAAACTGTATACTTTCTAATTTTTGTAGGTAGTGGCATAGGTCCAGCTACTTCTGCTCCATTTTTTTTAGCCAGCTCAGCTATTCTTTTTGCTGATTCATCTAATAAAGTATGATCATATGCTTTTAAATAGATTCTTAATTTGTTAGAAGCCATTATATATCTTGCACCTCCTTTAAATTATCTACATAAGATGAGATTGCTTTCTTATGCACTTTTTTTAGTATATCATAAATTTCAAAAAAAAAAAAGTTTTTTTATAAATATTAATAAATTTTTTTTGTATAAATAAAATAGTACTGTAATACTATTTATTTTGTTGACTTTTAATTTATTTTTGTTAAAATAACTTGTTGTTTTATAAATAATTATAAAATTATATTCTTAAGAAGGAGGTCTATTATTATGACTATCAACGATATTTTGGCGGCTTTAGGAGTTGTATTGAACGGAATACCTCAGGCTCTTTTAGCTGCTTCTTATGGATTTGCTTCTGTTCCCACAGCTTTTGGTTTTATAATCGGTGCAGTAGCCTGTCTTTTTTATGGTTCTGCCATTCCTATTTCTTTTCAGGCTGAAACAATTGCTTTAGCAGGGATACTAGGAAAAGATATCAGAGAAAGATTATCTATGATCTTTTTTGCTGGTTTAACAATGGTTCTATTGGGTTTAACTGGTGTTTTGTCGGCTATCGTAAATTTTGCTGGAGATAATATTATAAATGCTATGATGGCAGGTGTTGGCATTATGCTTGCAAAAATAGCTTTATCTGGGTTAAAAGAAAGTCCTGTTATTACAGCAAGCTCAATCTTATCTGCATTTATAACTTATTTTTTCTTTGGACAAAACTTAGTTTATACAATAGTTGTCTGTGTTATTTTTTCAAGCTTAGTTGCTAATATTTTTAAAATTGACTTTGGCGGAGGAATAGTAGAAAATTATAAAAAAATTGAAATAAAAAAACCTATACTTAATTTAAATGTAGTAAGAGGAGCTTTAGCACTTGCCTGTTTAACTATAGGTGCAAATATAGCTTTTGGAAACATTACTGCTTCTATGACTAATGGTTATGAAGCTAATATAGATCATTTAACAGTTTATTCTGGCTTAGCTGATGCCGTTTCTTCCTTATTTGGTGGCGGACCTGTAGAGGCTATAATATCTGCTACTGGTGCTTCTCCTAATCCCATGAAGAGTGGAATTTTAATGATGGCTATCATGGCTATAATTCTAATCTTAGGATTGCTTCCTAAAATAAGTAAATATATACCTGGACACTCTGTCCATGGATTTTTATTTATTTTAGGTGCTATTGTAACTGTTCCTATAAATACTTCTTTAGCTTTCTCAAATGGAGATGCACAAACTTATATAGTATCCGCAACTGCTATGACTGTAACAGCTGCTAATGATCCTTTTATTGGTTTACTTGTTGCCCTAGTAGTAAAATATATCTTTATTTTATTTTAAAAATACAAGGAGGATGAAATGAAATACTACACTTTAAATATTGCTGGCCTAACAAGAGAATTACCAATAATAAAGCTTTCAGATGAATTGTCAATTGCTAGTTTTGTTATTCTAGGTGATACTGAACTGGTTGAAAAAACTGCTCCTTTACTTGCAGCTAAACTACCACAAGTTGATATTCTTGTCACAGCTGAAGCTAAAGGTATACCTCTAATATATGAAATTTCAAAAATTTTAAATTTTAAATCTTATGTAGTAGCTAGAAAATCTGTCAAAACCTACATGGAAAATCCCATAGAGGTTACAGTAAATTCGATAACTACTTCTAATCCACAAAAACTTTATCTTAATAATGAAGATATAAAAAAACTTCAAGGTAAAAGGGTTGCTTTGATAGACGATGTTATATCTACAGGTCAATCAATAAAAGCATTAGAAGATTTAGTTCTTAAAGCAGGAGCTAATATTGTTGCTAAAGCTGCAATTTTAGCTGAAGGTGAGGCAAAAAATAGAAAAGATATAATTTTCATTGAAGAACTGCCTCTTTTTTAAAATAAAATGTTTTGAATATATATTTTTTGATGTTGACGAATTATTTATCTTATTCGTTCAACATCTTTTTTATAAAATTAAATAAGGTAAAAATAAATTTTTTAATTGATTTCTTCTTTTTTAATGTTATAATAACTATATTATTAAAATTAAATATGGGAGTGTAAAGGTTTCGACAGGGTTACAAGGTCATAGGTAGCAGGCCAGGTTTGTCGCTGTAAAAGACTAACTCATCGTTTAGATGGAAACAAAAATTACGCTTTAGCTGCTTAGTTCAGCTACACCTTAAATAACTTTCTCTGCATGAGTTTTTTAAAGGTGTTGATTAATGCAGATTACTGTAAATGACTTCTCTAAATTTACAGGAAAATACAGAGAATAGTTTTAATTAGCCCTGTTTACGGGAATAATTATTACGAAATTAAATAGTAAACTAAGCTTGTAGAAGCTTATGGTTTCTGTAGTTTTGGACACGGGTTCAATTCCCGTCACTTCCACCATATTTAACAGAAGTAGCTTCAAATTCTTTAGGGAATTTTCTAATGGTTATTTCGATTTTATCTTGAAAAAGCTTTATATTTTTTATGAATGATTCTACTAATTTTCTGTTTAAATTATCAGTAGAATCTTTTTTTATTTCTAATAAATATTCCTTTATTTTTTCTCTGCTTAAATCCTTTTTTCTTTCCTTTTCAAGTGAATACAACCTTTCCTTTAATCCTTGAATTTTACTCTTTATATCAATATTTTTTATTTTAAAAAATTCATCCTCTACAATGCCATTTAAATTCTTTTCCAGTAATTTTAGTGCCATCTCATTTAATTTCTTTATCTCACTTTCACAATACTCAATCTCCTTTCTATTATCTATCTTTTCTATGTTTTTTTGTATATCATTTGCTATTATTTCCATATTATTTTCACTTAATATGTTATTTTTTATTATATCAATTATTGTGTTTTCAATCAATTCTTTTCTTATTGGTTTATTCTTACAATTATTTATTTTTTCTTTTCTTTCTCTACAATTATAGCCATAAGAAATTGTGCCATCCCTATTTTTACTTCTATAGCCCCCTGAATATGTACCTCCACACTCTCCACAAGCACAAAATCCTGTTAGAATATAATTGTTTCCCTTTCTTTTTCTAGGACCTTTTTTGCTTATTTTAAATCTTTCCTGTATTTTATAAAAAATATCTTTATCTATTATCGCTTCATGATTATTTTCAATTAGTATAGGCTTTTTCTGTAATTTCCCATTTTCATCCTTTAAATTAAAATAATAAGTACCTATATATTTCACATTAAGTAAGGTATCTCTTATAGAAACCTTCCTAAATTCTCTACCTAATTTATTTTTATAGCCTCTTTTATTTAATTCCTTTGCTATATTTGTATACCCTATGCCTTTCAAGGCTAAGTCAAATATTAATCTAACAGCTTCAGCTTCTTTTTTATTGATTATATATTTTCTATTTTCATCAAGGTCATAGCCTAGTGGTGGTACACCCCCATTATGCTTTCCTTTTAAAGCATTTTCATTTAATCCTTTTTTTACTTCTCGAGAGAGATTAAGAGAATAATAT
Organism: Fusobacterium sp.; assembly: GCF_030528405.1. Lineage (GTDB taxonomy): Bacteria > Fusobacteriota > Fusobacteriia > Fusobacteriales > Fusobacteriaceae > Fusobacterium. Next base: position 26,245 of record NZ_JAUMYY010000003.1, on the reverse strand, counting down.
TCATTCATACCTGTTAATACTGCTTTTAAAATAACACTTTCAGGACTATCATTTAATTGCTCAAGGACAGATATTAATTTTACTTTATTTTCATTCAATTTTTTTTCGTATATTGCATGGTCATATCGATTTCTTGCAAATCTATCAAACTTATGCACTATAACATAATCAAATTGATTTTTCTTACTATCTTCTATTAGTTGTAGAAAAGCTTCTCTATCTCTAATTGATGTTCCTGAAATTCCTTCATCTTTATAAACTTTTAATAAGTTATAGCCATTTTTTAAGCAAAATTCTTTTATTGCTCTTACTTGTGCATCAATACTTTCTTCTCTTTGATGATCAGATGAAAAACGACAATAAGCTACTACTCTATTCATTATTCTCTACCTCTTTTAAATAAATTTCCGTTAAATATGTAATTAAGTAATTATAATATTCAATATCTTCTTCAGATTTTTCTATATTACATGTTATTAATTTTCTTTCCATATTTTACTCCTTTTTCTTCATTTAAAAAAGAGTTTTAATTTTTCAGGCCAAGGAGATAAAATCTCCTTAGCATATTTATAAAAACTTTCTAGAAACTATATCTAAGCCCAATTCCAGCATAGTAAGAATATTCTTTTTTTACTAATGGGGAATCCTTTATATTGTCATATAATTCTACTCCAGTAAATATTGTTGCTGTCATTTGTTCAGTTATTGAAAAATCTAAATTAGCATTTAGTCCTCCAACTATGGTGTCCTTACCTTTATACACTTTATTTATTTTTTCATTCTTTTTTGTATCATTTATATCTGTTCCCAAAAAATGGTTAACATATTTTTTATTGAAAAACTTAAAGTAAACTCCAGGTGTAAATGTAATTCTATCAGTAAGTATAAAAGATTGATTAAATCTCATTTCACCTTTTATTCCTTTATCTCCACCTGAAATTTCAACTCTTCCAAACGTTTTTTTATCTAAAATAAAATCTGCCGCTATACCTCCACCAATAAATGTATTTCTACTTTTTATATTTTTATATCCTTCTTTTAAATCAGAGTTTTTAATATAAAGATCACTATACCCTACTAGTGGATCAAAAAAGACTGAAACATTAAAATTTGGTTCTTTATAGAAGTATAATCCTATCTTATAACCTTTCAAATAAAATTTCTTACTTTCTAAATTTATAAGTGGAGTAAAATTTATTTGATTATTTTTTGAGTGATATACATTTGATTTTGAATAAATGCCTATTCCAACTGTTTGACTAAAACTATATGAACTAACTAAAAAGCTTAATACGATTAAATATCTTAATTTCATAATTCCTCCATCTGTAAGACACATGTGTCCTATACTTTTAAAAACTGTTTTTTTCTATTAATTCTTTTATTTTCCCAACAACAATTTCTCCTTCAAATCCTTTATATTCTAACCACTTTACATTAAATTCTTCTTGGCTTAGATGACCTAACTCTTTACATTTTTCTAAATCCTTACCTCCAGATGTGGCAACATAAGAAAGTTCTAGCTTTGATAGTGCCAATTCAAATAATCTTGATCCTTTAGGATTTTTAAAATAATATTGTCTTTTAGGCACTGAATTATATATTATATCTATTTCTGTATCATTAAGATCAAACATCTTATAATACGATTGCTGAATTTCTGATTTTGCATTGCTATTTGGTAAGTAAATTCTTGTATAGCATGCATCTAAGATTGCACTTTTTATTTTGCTCTCTGCTACATCAGATAGAGACTGAGTTGCAAATACAACTCCAACATTATTTTTTCTCATTACCTTTAACCATTCTCTTATTTTGTTTTCAAATTTAGGATTATCTAAAAATACCCAACATTCATCTAATGTTAAAAGTGTAGGTGTTTTTTTATCTACCATTTTAGTTTCTATTACATGAAATAAATAATTTAAAGTTGGCATTACTGCATTTTTCGTCTCTAATATTTTTTCCATTTCAAACACTATGTAATTTGACTCTTTCAAAAAGTCACTATTCCCATCAAAATATTTTGCATAAGCTCCATTCCCATAATATGCTGTCAAAGCCTCTTTTATAACTTTTGATTGTCCACCAACCAAATCTACAAACGATGAAATAGTTCTCTTATGTTCTGGTAAAGTAGTTAATTGTGTTAAAGCATTCCATACATAATTTTTTATTTCTGGTGTTAATTGAACTGAATTACTTTCTAATATGTCTTCTATCCACTCCTGACACCACTCTTTTTCTTTATTTGCTCTACTTTTTTCATTTCTTTCAATTTCTGAAATCTTTTCTTCTTCAATTTTTGTTATTATTTTTCCTTCAATCTCTATTTCTTTTTTAAATTTTTCAATAAGAAATTTTGAATTATCTCCAATACTTCTTAGTGGTTGAAATCTTATATTATCTTCTCCTAAATCATAGAAAACTCCATCACAAGCCTTATTTAAAACTTTTGTAGAAGCTCCTTTATCAAATGCTATAACTTTTGTATTTCCATAAGCCAAGTATTCCGCTTGAAGCATTCCAAGTAATACAGATTTTCCAGATCCAGTAGGACCTATTATTAGAGTGTGTGCCACATCTTTATAATGTAAATTTAGTCTAAATGGCGTATGTCCTATTGTTTGACAGTATAATAGTGGTGGTTTTTTCAAAAATTCATTCTTCTCATCTCCAGCCCATACCGCATTTAGTGGAATTAGATGACTATAAACTCTTGAATTTTGTGGTGGTTTTCGTTCATTCATAACTATATTTCCTGGTAACGAACCGAAAAAACAATCTAAAATATTGAAATCTTCTATTTGAGCTGTAAATCCTAAAGAATTTAACTTTGCTCTTATAGTTAAAGCATTCTTTTCAACAATACTTTTATCTTGATCTTTCAAGATAATTGTAATCGTATAATAACCTAAAGCTGTCTCTTCTTGCTCTATTAATGTTCCTTCTTGCTTTACTTGTTCCTCTTTATATCCTGCACTTTCATTCTCCTCTGTTTTCTTTCTAAGTAAACCTTCTTTAATTAAATTTGTAAATGATGTCCTCGCATTTCCCCATCTTTTTGTATAAAATTTTATAGTTTTTAGAGCATTTAATTTATCTAACATCATATATCTTGTACTCCAAGTATATTCAAAATTCAATCTATTTAATTGATCTAAGATTCCTGGTATTGAATTTCCTGGAAAAGATAATAATGAAACAGCCTTTATATACTCCTTCCCTAGTTGTGGAGTTAAACCTCCAATTAATGGAGTATCAGAAATGTAATTATCTATTAAAATTGGGAGTATTTCTTCCCTTATATTATCTTTATCTTTTTTATACATTTCTGGTAATTCTGTTCCTACTGCTATAATTTTACTTTCTTTCACCAACTTTCCATCATTTACAATAGACCTTTCTTTTATAAATGCTTTTGGTACTTTTAAAAACTCTATTTTTATATCTGAAATTAAATTATGGTAATATGTTAAAGTTTCATCTATATTTAGTACCTTGCACTCTGATAATACTTCACTTAATAAGAAAAATAACCTGTATATTTCATCATTATAATATTTAAGATTATCTTTAAAATGATTTTCGATTATTGTCACATCTGTATTCTTAAAAAATATATTTCTAGCCTTTTTTAATTTATCTTCAGGAGTATTGTATGTAAATGTTAAGTAATAATCACTTTCGTAGTGGCTTCCAGAAGTGAAAAAATCATTTCTTTCTAATTCAATTATCTTTAAAGGAATTGCTTTTATATTCTCTTTTTGAATATAGCTATGACTTTTTCTTCTAATAGCATTCAAGTGCAATGTCCATGTTGCATCTAATTGTCTTAGTACATTATTACATCTTTCATTTACTAGATATAATTCATCTGGAGTACAGCTATCTAAATCTCTACCCCTAAATTTAAAAGTAGTTTGAAAACTTCCGTCTTTTGTCATTACTATAGGGAAAGTTATTGTTTTTAAATCTTCACCTTCTCCAATAAATAAGTTAGATTCATTGTTTTCATAGATATACGCCCATGGCAATAAATCTGTCAATGAATCATCATTATTTTTGAATTTTTTAGGTAAATTTCTCTTTTTAAATTCTCTAAACATTTTATTCCTCCTAAGAGACATACTTATCTCTTATAATTTATGAATGATAATAGTCTTTATACCTTAAATGATTTCTAAATACAGTAAAGAATAAATAATCTTTTTTTGTTAATTTAACTATTATATAATGAAGAGGAATTGTTACAAAAATTATAAAATATAATGTTTCCGTTGCAAAAAATGAAATTAATCCTACCAACATATTAAGAAGAACCGCTGTTCTCTCTCCTCCTGCAGTTGTTGGAAGGCTTATAAATCCTTTACAAATAGGAAATCTTAAATCCTCATATTTCATTTATACCACTCCTTTAAGTTAAATATTTTAATATATATTCTTCTTTTTTAGTATCGTAGCCTTTAAGTTCTATTATTCCTTTTACTTTTCTTCTTAAGCCCTCTCTTTGTAAATCAATTATTAAATTTATCGTATCTCCTATTTTTTCTCTTTGTGGTGATGTTGAGACTTCCATTATATAACTTTCAAATTGCCTTATTCCCTTTATAGCATTATCTGCATGTAAAGTACATAAACCTCCAGGATGTCCTGTATTCCAGGCTATTAATACATTTAGTGCTGCTCCATCTCTAACTTCTCCTATAACTATTCTTGTTGGCGTTCTTCTAAGAGTAGATACTAATGACTTTCTCATAGATACATATTCACTTGTTTTCATAAATAATCTATTTTCACAACTACATTTAAGCTCATTTGTATCTTGAATAATTATAATTCTTTGGTTATATTGAGACATTTCACTTAATATTGCATTACATAATGTTGTCTTTCCACTTCCCGTTCCTCCAACTACAAGAATATTTTTCCTTTCCTTTACAGCTTCTTTTATACATTTGGCTTGTGTTTCTGACATAATCTTGTCCCTAACATAATCATCTAATGTTAATTCTAAAATAGAATATTTTCTTATATTGAATGCCGCTGTTGTTGTGAGCGGAGGAATATTTCCTTCAAATCTAAATCCACTTCCTGGCAATTCTGCACTTATAATAGGATTTTCTACTGTAGCCTCTTGCCCAGAATGGTTAGCAACTAAATAAATTATATTTAAAGCCTTATCTGCTTCCATATACCCTTTAAATATCATCCCTTGTGATAATGTGTCTATAAAGACTTTACCATCATCATTCTTCATAATTTCAACTACATCTTCATCATTCATATATTCCATTATTTGTGGACCAAAGCTTATTTCAAGAAGATCTAATAAATTACTTTTCATTTGACTTCTCCCTTGTTTTTTTCTTTTCCTCTTCTTCTAAAAAATTAAGTATTGCCTGTTTTAAATTCTCTATTTTTTCAGGATCATTAAGAATTTCATCTATTATATTTTCATCTGTCAAAAACAAAGACTTTATTTTTAACCATAAATTCTTTCCTTTTTTTTCTATCGATTTCTTTTTTTCTAATTCTGCTAATTTTAATTTTTCTTTTAATTCTTCAATTTTTTCATCTATTGTTTTCTTTTTATTTTTAGGAGTTTCTAAATTATCTTCAACAGTTACTCCTTCATTTTTTTCTTCTATCATCTTTGCCTCCTTTATCAACTATGGGACACATGTGTCTCTTAGTTTTTATCTGTATTCTTTTATTATGTCTGACTGTGAATTTTTTTCGAGTGCTGGAACTCTTGCAATTCTATTTTTAAACTCATCATCGTTATACCATCTATTTAATATTCCATTAATTGGAGGTTTGCCTGCTGATAAAATCACTGAATCATCTTCCCCCATGTTATGTATTTCTTCTTTAGTCATAAGAGGTCTTTTTACATAACTTTCAGAATAATTTACTTTTTTAAATAATCCAGCCCCATATGATTTTGTAATTATTTTTTCAGTTTTATTTCCTAATCTTGTTTCTATATATTGAGCTGTATCTACATCATTTGTAGTATAGTAAATAGTAGTAGACATGTTACCTAGGAAACTATTATTTTCTCCATAAACTTCTTTTAATTGCTTCATATCTTGAATAATTAGAAGTGCTTTCATTCCATAACCTCTTATATATGATATTGCTTTATGAAATAAATCTACTCTCCCTATTGCAGTTAATTCATCCATCAGTATTAGTAGTCTATGTAAATAAGCTACATTCTCTCCTTTTTTGTTCAGTTTTATTTCTTCAGTAAGAATAAAAATTATTTGATTTAAAAATAACTTTAATAAAACAGAGGTTATATCAACTGAATTAGGAGGTGTTACAAAATATAAATCTACAGGAGTTTCATAATTCATTAAATCTTTTATTCTGAAATCTGAATAAGCTGTATTTCTTGCTATTGTAGGCACAGAAAATGGAAATAATTCTGTTTTAGCCGTTGACATTATTCCAGACCTTTCTTTTTCTGCTTTTCCTAACATGTCTGCTGCTACTCTTGATACCTTAGGATGTGTTCTAGGACTTTCCATCCCATTTTTTAAGACAATAACATCATTATATATTTCATAAAAAAGACTTTCTCTTTCTTCTGAATTATGTTCTTCTGAAATCATTTTCTTTAATTTTTCTTCTTCAGAAAACTGTGGGCTTGTGAAAAAGTTATAAACATCAGTGATATTTGCAGTTCTATTTTTTACCATATACAAGACATGTAAAATTACAGCTGCTAAAAAATTAACCCCATTTGGTCCGAAAAATTTGTCTTTTAATTTATCAGGAGAAACTATAGTTTCTGCTATCATGTAAGCTTCTTGATATTCATAAACTGTTCCTTTTCTTATTTCAACCATAGGATTGTAATGACAAGATAGATTTTCTCCAGTTTTTATAATGTTTCCTTTTTTATCAATTTGTCCATCTGCTGTTGCATGAAATCTAAATACTTTATGTCCTAAGCTCCTTCTATATGCCGCTGTATATAACCAGTTGTCACCTTTAATATCATTTACTAATGTTGAGCCTTTCCAAGTAAGTAGGGTTGGGATAACTACCGAAACTCCTTTTCCTCCTCCAGTCCTTGCTATCATCATTACATGACCTGGGCTTGAATCTATCAAATCTCTACCCCATTTATCTCTTCCTAAATAAACTCCATGTTTTTTATACTCATTATTTTTATATTCTTTTTCTAATATTGATAATTTTATTACCATTTTAGACATTTCTAACTTATTTTCAGGAAATTCTATTTTTATATATGGCTTAACATCATATATTTTATCCCTTAACATTTTAGCAATGCCTGAGTATTTATATTCTTTTTTATAACTTCCAGTTTTATATGGGAAAAAATCCATTTTGTCTATATCTTCTTTCGTTGCCCATTCAGCACTTCCATGAACCGTAATTTTCTTTTTTTTATAATTCAACAAGGCTAAAATAAAAATTCCTAAAATCAAAGCCCCACCCATATTTCTATGTGCATAATCAATGGCTTTTGGAGCTCTTTTTATCTTATTCCACTCTAATATTCTTATAGGAGAATATATAGGAATATTATTTAAGTGAAACATTGGCTTCCCTAATGCTTTATGATAAGCTACCCTTTTCGCAAAACTCTGTGTTCCAACGGATAATACGACTGGAACTATGATGAAAAATAGTATTTTTGATATTTTCTTTTTTATAGAATCTTTCTTCATGCTTAGTCTCCTCATAACTAAGAGACACATGTGTCCCCTAGTTATTGTATGGCTCTAGTATTAAATCAGAATGAACTGTTATATTAAATCTAGTTCCTTTCTCTATTATAATTGTAGGCTGCCTTGATAATGCTTTCTCTGCAAAAGTTTCTCCTATTGCTACTATTTGTTGTCCTGCCCCATCTGCAGCAGCTCCTCGCCAATCCCTTTTGTCAACTGTAATAGATGCTGCACTTCCTAGCAAAGATGAAAGTAATACCCCTTTTAATAATGTAGAGAAATGATTATCAACTAATCCATCTATTCCAGCTTGTCCTGATAAGTCTACTCCCTGCATATTATCCAAACCTATTGTTTTTCCATTAGGGAAAATTAATCGTTGCCATATAATTATTAATCTTTCTTGCCCAAAAGTGATACTTGAATCATAAGTTCCTATTATTTTTGTACCCTGTGGTATGAGTAAATTTCGACCAGAAATACTATCGAATACATTTTCTGAAACTTGTGCTACTACAGCTTTTGAAGGTAAATCAGAATTTATTCCTGTTATCATAGTGGCTGGTATAAAATCTCCAGCTTTTAACTCAAACTCTGATAATTGTGCCACCAGAAAATTTTCTTGGTAGAATCTTTGAGCAGGTTCATTCATTAAAAAATTCTTCTTACTCTCTTGCCTATTCCCATCATAATCAGTTACAGGTTTATTTTGCTGCATTAAAAAGCTTCCAGTTGATGATTCTTCTACTTTAGGACGAGAAGCAATTGTAATTGTTGTAGGGCTTCTTAAAGCTGTAACTACCTCGTCTTCTAATTGCTTTATTCTGTTCAGCCTATCTTGTTCTTCTTGGCTCAATTCTTCTTGTGCTGGAACATTATAATCAGGATTATCGTAATCTTCATCTGCAATATTTTCATCTCCATATTTAATATTCTCTAAGTCTTTAATATTTTCATAATTTACCTCATTATCTGTTTTTTTATTACTTAATGTTTCTGATTTTTTTACTTGCTCTTGCTCTACTTCTCTATCTCCAAATAAGTCTTTTCTAAAGATAATTACAACCAATATAAAAATTATTATAATAAATATTATTTTAAAGAATTTTCTATTTAAAAATATTCCTCTTATATGCTCCCCTGATACTGTGTTTTTTTGCTCTGTATTTGCATTCTCATAAATGTGAGGATCTTGATTATTCATAGACACCTCCTACAATGAAACAGAGAAATTTTCTTTTTTCTTAATAAAACTTCCTTTTCTTTTTATTATAATTTCTCTATCTCCAATTTTAAGGACAGCTTGTTCTATTAATCGATCTATCACATAAGCATTAAGTCGTGGATTATATCTATTTCTTACAATTGCATCATCTCCTGTTTGCTCATCCTTTATAAATAAAGCTGGTAATTGTTGAGTATCTATATTTTCTGGCATAGTTATTACAGTCTTTTTTCCATCATCATATACAGCAACTGGCGACCAAGAATACTTATTTTTTTTCCATTCATAGTTAAAATTCATATTAGAAAGGTCTATTTTTATCTCATCCTTTTCTCTTTCTCTTTTTTGTATATTAAGTAACTCTATCTCTTTAGGGTATTCAAATGTAGTAATTGGTGCATAGCTATTTAAGCTTGCTTCTAATACCAAATTATATATTCTTTTTGTTGTTGAAATGATTAAGTTTGTACGAAGTTCTGGAATAAAAGGTTTTATAGATATTGCTGGGGACATTCCTTTCTCACTTCCTGTGTAATATGTTTGTATACTCCATCTTGTAGCATCCCCTATTTCAGCATGTATAATGTCTTCATCTTTATTTAAAATAACAGTAGAAATGTATCCTGCTCTTGTAATTATTCTATAAGAATCTTTTTCATTATAAAAATAGGTAGACACTACATCAGTTTTACTTTTTTTATAACCTTTTTCTATTTGTGGTTGACGTGTTGAATATTCATCAAATTCACTTGCCCTGTCTACAGCAGAAAAAGAAATACTTGAGAGTAGTAAACATAAACAAAATATATATTTTTTCATTTTTAAGTCCTCCTAATAAGATTTATCAGCTGTTATACTGAAATCTTTAATTAAAATTTGCAAAGGGTTAATTATTATATCTTCTTCAGATAAATTATTTACTTGCTCCACAGAAAAGATTCCTGTCATTTTTTTTGTTTCAACATTATTTCCAGAAATATATTTTCTTTCTGTCCAATTTATTCTATATGAATCATTCTCTTTAAGCATTGATGTTATAGTTACATCTATAGCTTCTTTATTTTTATACTTTTTCTCCAAATCATAATTTTGTATTTCTTCACTCATTTTATTTTTCATTTCAGCTGTTAAAAATGCATATTGACGCTTAAATTTTTTATAAGTAAATACTTGATCAAGTGATATTGAACGAGTATTCATAACATGATCATTTAACATAGAAAAAATTATGGAGTCATTAATATCATATTTAACTTGATCCATTCTCCCTTTAAAGTAAATTGAACCATTTTCTTTGTCAATCTCTATAATGTATGGGACTAATTTAGTCTTATTTGCTAAATAAATATATGACATTAAAGAAATTCCAGCAAGACATGACATGACAAGAAAAGCTAATTGCCAATTTCTAATACTTTTAGCTAAATTTAAATATCTATCATATGCAGGATTAAATATCTCTAACTCACCTATTTTCCCAAAATTACTTTTTGGAGATTTATAACTAAAAATTTTTTTCATAGTTAATTCCCCTATCCTTAATTACATCAAAATAGAACCTGAGTATCCGAAAAAAAGTGGACCCCAGCTAGCAGCGGCAAAAATTATTGACATCCCAATAACGACCTTCATAAGCCAACTTCCACCTTCCATAGCATTTCCCCAAATAATTTTATAGCCAGCAAATGCAAGAGCTAAAATTGATAAAAGCCTTGCAGTAGAACCTGTAAGATAGCCCAGAAATTTGGTTAACATCTTATCCCAAGGTGCATCCGAAGTTGTTGCCATTGCTACACTTGATAAGGCAAAAAGTAAAAATACCATTATCATTTTCTTGTTAATTTTCAAAAATCTAAATTTTTTTTTCATTTTTTATTCCCTCCCTTAATTTTTTATTTTCTTTTTTCAAGAAATCTGTTAAAATGAAAAAAAGTTTACTCAATATAATATCTTAATATGGAGTAAGCTTTTTATTTTTCAAATAAAATCATTGAAGCTAATTTTTCATCTATTTCTATTACCACTTCATCTTCTTTTTTACTTAATTCCCATTCTTCTTGATTTATTAAAAATAAACCCAATTTTTCAACAATATCCTCAGGTTCTGCCCCCTTAAAAGGATTTCCCATTAAAATATCATTTTCATAGATTCTCTTTTCTTTTATACTCCCATCTTCGTTATATAATGTTGCTATACCATGAAGCCTGCCATATCTCATTGGACATTCTTCTTTTAAATTTCCATTTTCATAAAAAATTTTCCAAATACTTTCTTCCATTTTTTAGAAACCTCCTTTTTTCTATATATTTTTTACCTTTTTCCTCTTTTACTTTCATTTCTGTATCTGTAGATGAATGTAGACTATCAATATATCCTATCTGTACTGCTAAAGGATAGTCTAACCTTTCAGTCATTTCAAACAATGCCCCTAAAGAAATCAATTTATGATTTCTTTTCTTTTTCTCTTCTCTATCTAGGAATAAAACTTCTTTTTGATCATGTTTTTCAATAGAAATTTCAGACAATATTTTTTCACCAAGGTATTTAAAATATTCAATTTCATTTTCTTTGTTATTCAGTTCAAGTAAATGTCCAACAATAACTTCGGTTGAGTACTCTTTTGTTAAAGTAATTTCAAAAATAATTCCTAATTTTAATAATTTTCTAGCTCTTAGGATTCTCTCTTTTTTCTTTCCTTTTCGCTGTAAATACCTTTTTCTTTTAGTCAAGACAGCTATTCTTTTTTTTAAATTATGGATTCTTGAATTATAATCTACATTTCCCATTCGTACTCCTTCTCTCTTTTTAAATTTATATCTAAATTAGACCTAATTTCACTTGAATCTGCTGCTAAAATATTATGAATATTATTCTTTAAGCTACTTAATGTTCTTGCTGTATTTTTATTTGTTAACCTTCTTTGAGGTAACCTAGTAAATGCCCTTACTTCTTTTTTATTATCTTGAATATTAGATTTTAACTGATAACTAATCTTGTTTTCTTGTTTTAATTGAAATATTACTCTTCTATTATCTTTTATAACCCTCTCATAATACTCCTCTAATGTTTTCACTTCACTTTTAAACTTCAAATGCTTTGTATATTTTTCAACTAAAATATTTTCTTTTTTTATTGATGCTTTCAATTCTTCTCTACTTAATTCAAGACTTTTCTTTAAAACATTTTTTCCAAAAGCAATTAAGCTCATTCTTTTTAGTACTTTCTCTTTTTGTTCTATTTCTTTTTTTAACTTTTCTTGTTCTTTGCCTAATCTCCAATATTCATTCTTAGATAATCTTCCTATTACTATGATTTCTATTCCTCTAAGGTTATGCTTATTATTGTATACTTTATTTATAATTTCTATTTTGTTAATATTTTCTTGAGCAACTTTTATTCTGTTATTATTTTTTTCTATTTTATTATTTATCTTTTCTATATTTTCTTTTACTAATTTTTCAACACTTTTACTTTCTTTGTATTCAGTGTTTAGCAAGTTTTCTATTGCAACAATTTCTGAAGATAAATTATACATCTTTTTATTATCTTTCATATCTTTTACATTCTCTTTATTATATAATTTTTCTAAGTTAGAATGCTTATAAAGTAAAGCTAGTCTTTCTTTTTCATAGTCTAAATCTGAAATAAGATTACCTTTCATTTTTATTTCTTCTCTTACGAAATATAATCTAAATTTATCTTTTTTCTGTATCTTTTCTGATAATTCTTTAAGTTTTTCTTCGTCAATACTTTCAAGTAACTCTAATATATTTTTCTTGCTATTTCCTAATTTATAATCATTTTCCAGAATTTCTACTTTTATATTTTTTAATTCTTCTTGATTATATAGAGCTGCTTCATTATATTTCTCTTTTAATTTTTCACTATGATCTTGTAAATTAAAATTATCCACAAGTTCTGCATTATACTTGTAGTCTGTTATAACATTTATTGCTTTTTCTTCACTATTTTCATTTAACAAAATTTGTTCTTCTATCTTTAATCGTAATTTATCTTTCTTTTTGTATTTCTTTACTGTTTTTTCATTTTCTTTATTGTTATCTTTAGATTCATAATTCTCATTAAATTTACTCATAAAGAGTTCTTTAGCTTTAGCTAAATCTCTTATTCTATTTCTTTCTAATTGTTCAACTATATTTTTATATTTAATTGAGTTTTCAACACTATTTTTTATTTTTTCAATTTCATCGTTTAATGATTTTTTTCTTCCATTTAATATAGATAATATAGAATTTTCAGGGTAATTTTTAATTTTTTTAGAAACGGCAGCAAGTTCTTTTTTTAACTTAAAATATTTTCCTTTACTTATTATATTTAAAGCCCTTTCATTACTATTTTGTTTTTCTAATTTTTGAATTTCTGCTTTTAAATCTTTCTTTTCAACTTTTTTTATTTTTTCTAGCCGTATTCTTTTAGCTTCTAAAAAATTATCATATTTCTCTTGCTCTTTATCAGTCAAAGTAATATTTCTATCTACTTTATACAATATTTTTCCTGAAATATTTAAAGGAACCCTATTATATTTCTCAGCTTGATCAAACATTTCTCTTTCTAATAATTCTCTTCTTATTTCTCTTAATGATCTACAATCTACTCTTGCTTCAAATCCATACTTTTCTAATAAATTATTAGATTCAATTTCCCAGCTTTTTCTTAATTCTAAAAGCTTTGATTTTTCTTGCCATTGTCTATTTTTCATAGCCCCACCAAGTGCAGGATTTTCAGAATTTGCTCTTTTAAAAAATTGGTCTAACTTTCTATTTATTCCATCATTTTCACGTTCAGAAAACATTAAATGACAATGTAAATTTTTTTCACCTTCTTTATTAAAAGATTCATGTATTGCATAAGTATATGGAAATCCTTCTCCTAGTTCTTTTTTTACAAAATTAGATATCAATGTCTTGGCTTGTTCATGGTTAAATTCATTTGGTATATTTAATTCCATCTCCCTGTATACGACTGAATTTGCTCTCTCATAAGTATCTGCATATTCCCAAAATTTAACAGCACTTGTACCATCAAAAAAATTCATATTCCCTGATTCTGAATAAATTAATTCTTCTTTTTTTGATATGTAATTTTCTTCTCTTAATATGTATGCAGCATGTTCTCTTGCATAACCTAATTTACCTTTTTTATAATGAAATCTATATTCTGCTATTTTGCATACACCCCCTTCAGCCCCTCAAGGGGCTACTTTTTTATGATGGCAAAGCCTCATAAAAACACGCTCGTTTCTCTGAATAGAGAAACGCGTAAGCGTGCATTTTTATTTTCAAAAAAATAAAAATGACTTTTTTGTCTTTTTTCCTAAACATATCTTTTTTTCTTATTTTTTACTTGATATTTATAAAAAAAACTATTATAATAAAAATAATGATACTCCATATTAAGATATTATATGTAGTATTAATTTTTTATATTTGAATATGTTTTTAAGATAAACAAATTTTTTATTGATTATTACTATATATTTTGTTAGTATTTATATAAATATATGTAGTATAAGAGGTAATTATGAAAGTTAATAAAAAAGGACAGGAAGTAAAATATATTAGAACTGAAGATTTAAAAAAAATAAGAGAATATCTAGTTTGGAAAAATAAAATTGTATTCCTAGAGTTTATAAATTTTGGCTGCAATGTTGCTCTCAGAATTTCAGATCTATCAAAATTATGTTTCCAAGATATAGACGAAAAGAACTGGAGAATTGAATTAATTGAAAAGAAAACTAAGAAGAAAAGAATTATTAAACTAAATAAAGTATGTCAGAAGGCTATAAAAAGCTTGAAAAAATACTATCAAGATCTAGGATATGATTCTAAAGGTTATTTATTTAAAAGCTTATCTCCATATCAAAAGAAGTATAAACTAGATATGCCCTTTACTATTAATGGTGTCTCTAAAGAATTTAAAAAAATTGAAGATTACCTAAATATTTCTTATCCTTTAGGCTCTCATTCATTACGAAAAACTTGGGGAAAAAACGTCTACGAGAAAACTCTTAACATAGCACTTATAATGCAAGCTTTTAATCATTCTAGTCCACAAATTACACTAAAATACATAGGAATTGAAGAAGAAGATATAAATAGATTATATGAAGAATTTGAGATATAGATTAAAACTACCCTATATAAAAAAGTCTTCTATAGTAAAATACTATAGAAGACTTTTTATCTTTCAATTCCTTTATCTTTTTCTATTTTTATTGTCTTTTCTTTCATTGGAACAAATTTTTGCTCTAGTTCTTTTGTTATATAAAGTTGTGATACATTGTAATATTCAATAGGTTTTACATAAAATTTTCCTTCTTCTATATTTGTTAAAATTCCTTTTATAGCTCTCTCATTAGCTTTTATTCTTATTTTATGTTCTTTAACCATACTTGCTGGAATCCATTTCCGATCTTCAGAATGAGATTTAACTAGAATTTGATTCCCAGTCAAACAATTATAGTTCTTATCTTTAACACTTTCTCTTATTTCTTTAAGATTATTTATAATAAGTTCATAATTTTCTTTGTTTACTTCAAATTTCTTTTCAAGTTTTTGAATTTCTAAATATTCTAAGCTTTTTTCCTCTAATAATTTAAAATTACAACATCTTTTCTCTATATTTTTAGGTAATCTATTCGTTTGCAATAATCTGTAAAGCTTTCCTGCATGTTTTAAAATCTTTAATTTATTTACTTCTTCATTACACCAAGATAACTGCTTCTCTACCAGCTTTTTATAATCTAAATCTTTCTCTAATATGGGATTATATTCTGAAACAAAAATACTATTTACAGGAAGCATGTTATTTAAATTTATTGCTCCTTCCTTTCCATTATTTATTTTTATAAAGTCAATATTATTCTTCATTGAATAAAACTTTGATTTTTTCGAAGAAAGAGGAGCTAGGTATTTAAAATTCTCTACTTCTATAAGAATACCAATATAAGGTCTTTTTTCTTTCTTATTTTCTTTTGAGTTATCAGTTACATTACTGTCAAACATCCTTAAATACCTAATATATTCTTCATTAATATGATAAAACTTAAATCTTTTATTCATTAGTATATTCTCCTTTAATAAAAAAAGTCGAGATCTCTCCCAACCTTTCCTATCCCAATACTTTGGGAAACTTTTTTAGTTCTCACTTAATGGTAGAGTACACCGCTTTTTTCTTTATCTTCTTATGTAATTATATTCTGTGTTTTCATTATAACATTTTTTTTATTCAATTTCAAATATTTTTTCTATTTTTTTCAATAATCCTAATACCTTATCCTTTTTATCTTCAGGTAAACTTTCAAATTTATCCTGGTAAGAATTTTTTAAAAATTTAAAATCTGTTATAATTCTTACTTCTTCTGCTTTTTCTTTATTTTCTATCTTTTCTGCTTCATTTTCTTTAAGTAGCTCTTTTACTTCTATTAATTTTACACCAGGATTGAGTTCTTTAAGTAAATCTTTGTTCTTGTATAATTCTTCTATCTCTCTGACGCTTAAAAGGCTTATTATAAGCTTAGAATGCTCAGGAGCTAAAGTATATAACTCATATCTTTTTCTTAGCCTTAAAGCTGTTTTAGGGTTTATTCCGTTGTAGCCTAAAAATTTTAAATAACTTGCTTCAGGTGAGCCTTTTTTACTTAATTCTTTTTCAACATCAAATAAAATTTCTCCTAACTTTATTGTATCTTCAGCTTGAATAGATATTATTTCTCTCGTTTTTTGTTTTAAATAATCTTGTAAATCTTTACTTTCTGAAATCTCTACAAGACCTGCAAAATCTAAGTATTTATCATATTTATTATAATTAACCACTGCTTTTATTTCCTGTTTCTTTTCTGATTGCTTTTCTTTTCTACTATTAAGCAAATTGCTAAATCTTTCCTCCATTCCCATTGCATCTCACCTTTATTTTTTACTCCTTGTATTCTATTTCAAGTATCTTTTTTCAAGCATGAATCTTGTTCCATCCCATAGCTCTATGAGAGCTGATTTCTCATCTGAATAGATTATTTTACCTAAACTAGGGTTATCAACATATTCCTTTATAGGGTTTCTTACTTCTGTATTATGATTATTTAGTTTTTTTATCTCTTCATTATATATTTTGTTTTCAACAACATATACTTTTTCTATTTGTTGTTTACTTGAGTATTTTTTGTGGGCTTCTTCTACAGTTCTTTGCACTTCATAATCTCTTCTAATTTGAGTATCTATATCCTTCAAATTTTCTCTATGCTTCATTTCAGAGTCTTGATAAGAATTACCTAAGATTAAAGCAGAGCCTATTATAATTGCTGCTCTTTCTTCTCCCTGTAAACTTCCCCACCAGCTGGCTTGAACAATAGTAGAAATTAATAATAATCCTGTTATTATTCCTTTTAAAACCTTCATAATAACCTCCTCACAATTTTATTTTATTTT
This sequence comes from Fusobacterium sp., assembly GCF_030528405.1. Taxonomy (GTDB): domain Bacteria; phylum Fusobacteriota; class Fusobacteriia; order Fusobacteriales; family Fusobacteriaceae; genus Fusobacterium. The sequence continues at coordinate 8,863 of NZ_JAUMYY010000003.1, read as the reverse complement.
CTTATTTAAATATATCATTAATAAAGTAATTGTAAAAATCATAAAAATACCACTAAAAATATTCTGATATTTAAGAAAATAAAGAAAGCTTTTTGAATGAATTTCATTTTTATATTTTTCCTCAAAAGATTTCCAAAGTAAATCAACTGTTTCTTTTTCTTCAAATTTATCTATTAAAATTCTTTTTTCTGCTGTTTCCAATACTATTGAAAATTCCTTAGCATGTTCTTTTATATTTCCTGATTGTAGGTATAAAATCTCAAATTCTTTATCTGTATTCTCTTTTATTTCTTGTTTTAAACTACTTTCTGTACTTGATGACCTTGGTAATAATAGTGGTGCAGAAATAAGATAAGAAGATTTATTTAAAGAAAAGAAGAAAAAAATCGTAATAACTAATAACTTATTAAAGTTAGACATTCTTCTTCCTCCCTTTTTCTTGTTATTTTTCTATCATGCTTAAAATAACATCTAAAAAGCTATTTTGAACTTCTTCCAATACTTTAGCTTTAGACTCCCAAATTGTTTTTCCTTTTTCTATTAATGTTTCTATTTGTGAAAGTTCTTTAACCGGCTCTGGAAAACAAATTCCTGTTCCTTCTAAAAATTTCCCAAGCTTTTCTCTGTATTCTCTCTGTGTTTTAGTATTTTTGTATAGACTTATAATGACTGCCTGTACTTTTTCTGCTCCAGCTTCTTCTATGACTTTTAAAATCCCTTCTGTTGTTGAATAATCACAAAAAGTTGGAATAATTATTTTATCTGAATATTCTACAAATTTCTTATCTATTTCCATTGTTGGGATAGAATCTATAATTATGTAGTCATATTCTTCTTTCTTTTTTTCTATCCAGGTTTTAAATTTTTTTTCAAATGCTTCACTAAATACTGATGATTCAGTAGGTATAAAATCTAAATTTTTTCTTAACTGTATATATAAGTCTTCATTATCTCCAAATAAAACTGCATGTCTCAAGCCACGAGTCATGTCATATTTTTCAAGCTCTTCCTTTTTCATCGTATAGTGCAATATATTGTTTTGACTATCTGATGTTGCCAGTAAAGTTTTATATCCATTTAAAGCAAGTCCTGAAGCTATTTGAACTGCTGTAAAAGTTTTTGATATACCTCCTTTATTATTTTTTACAGTATATACTTTACTCATAATTCCTCCTGATTTTATTCTAATTTCTTTATTCTCAAGAAAAACATTAACTGTTGGATTAGAGTCCAAAGCCATTGCTTTTGCAACTGGCAAAGGAATTAAAATATTATAATTTGCATATTCTTTTTCTCTATTACTGAAACTTTTTATAAGAGAAAGATTTTTAGTACATTCTTTTAAAATCTTATTTTTATCATAAATTATTTTTTCTTCTTTAATTTCAGATCTTTTTATTCTAATTTCAGCATTTTTATAAATAAGATTTAAGTTTTCTTTCTCATCCTTAATATTCAAAGTTTTTAGAATATCTTTATTTAATGTAAATCTTGCTTGATTAAGAACACCATTTTTCTTCCTGAGAATGCTTACTTTTCTTTTCATAACTGCTCCTGTTCAGAAGCTATTAGTTTAATTGAGAAATAAACTCTTTGTAATCTTGATATGTTAAAAATATCCTTAAAATCACTTTTCCTCGAATGTTTAATTTCATACTAATAGTCCCGTCTTGATTATAATGTAGTACCATATTATTTCCTCCTTTAAATTTTTTATTGAAATTTAAGGCAGAAAATGATACACTTAATTGCGGTTAAGGGTGGTCATTTATGGCTGCCTTTTTTATTCTTTAACAATTATTTTATTTATAAGATTATTCCTCTTTATATTTTCTCAACTAGAAGACACATGTGTCTCCTAGTTTATTTAAATAATGTTAAATCTATGTCATCTGGCTTTGCCCAAAATATAATCTTGTCATAAAAATGTTTTAAAAAATATATTCCTAAAAATATTAATGAAGCCCCAAAAGTTGCTCCTAATACATTACTCTTAGCATCTCCAAAAATATAAACCCCAAGAGAAAGGACTATTACAATAGCTAAAATTCCTGCAAGAATATTAAAAATTGCAAAAAATATTCCTCTAAATGCCATTAAAAAATGATAAATAATTGTCTTAAAAATTTTCATTACTCTCATTCTCCTTCCTATAAAAGGATAGTACCCTTTTTCTAAACATTCCAAAACTTTCAGTAATTAATAACAACACCTTCAATTAAATTATATCTATAGTATAAATATATCATTTTTAAGGAATGATGTCAATATTTAAAATTTTATTTTTATTTCTGCTTTCTTTAAAATTTTATCCTTACTAATTAATCCGAAATATCTACTATCATAAGATTTATAATGAGAAGATAATAGTAAGTATTCATTTTTATTTTTAGGTTTTAATTCTTCCAAGCAAATCTCTTTTATAGCTCTACCTTTTGAATCTTTATTGAATATAAGACCATAATTCTTGCCAGATACATATAAATATTTATGAAATTTATCTTCCTTAATTTCTATCTCATCTCTATTTGAATAATCAGCTGCAACTTCTTTCAATAAAGTTTTTGCAAATCGAGGCAAATAACCTCTACTATAAAGTATTTCTAATTCTTTTTCATTTAAATAGAATTGTACAGTATCACCTATTTCTATATGCTCAATATCTGTTAATTTATATATTCCTAATGGCAAACTTTCTGTTACATTTATCGTATAGTTTGAAGATAGAATTTTTAAATAAGCCATAAAAGAAAAAAACATTAGAAACATTATACTTGCTCTTTTTTTTGTATTCACCCAGCCTCCTTCAACTAAAGGACACGTGAGTCTCTTAGTTTTCAATAATCGTCTTTCGCCCAATTAGGAATTTCCCCTCCATTCATAGTAGGTTTAGTTGCACTTTCTGTGTTTGTCGATGATGTATTTATATTATTTTCAGTTGAACCTATTGTATTGCTAGAATTGTTAGTTTGTTGGGATTGTCTATTGTTTCCTGTATTTATGGTATCAGTTTTTGAATTAGTACTTTTATTTTCATTTATGCTAGAAGAGTTATTGTCAGGAGAATCTGTATTACCAGCCAATTTTTCAGCTAACGATTGATTACTTGATTTTCTATTACTGCTTGGTTTTTCTTCATTAGTTTTATCTTTACCCTTTTCTTTGAATATGGCATATCTTCCAGCTGCATACGTTCCCTTAACTGCTCCTCCTATAGCTCCTCCTAAAGTTCCAATAACAGCTCCTCCTACTGGTCCACCTACAATTCCTCCTACAGTTTTTCCTAAACTACCTCCTGTTTTTGCTCCTTCATATGCTCCTTTTACTGTTTCTTTTGTCCCTCTGTACATATGTGCCATTCCTGCTCCTAGTCCAGCTACTGCTCCTGTCGCTGCTGACATAGCTGCCCCAGCATTTAATGTTGGTGTTCCAGTTAGTAAGCTTGTTGTCATAGATGGCATTGATAGTAGAACAGTTACAAGAATATAGGCTGTTCCAGCTACTATTAAAGAATAATCAAAAGTTATTTTTTCTTTAGGAACATCAGCTAAACTTTTTAATATCTTTTCACATATAAGAACCCATATATTAAATACACATAGTTTTATTGAGGCACCCATAATAGTTTTAAAAACATTTTTATAATATTCTACTGTTATATCTAAAGCTCCAAATGGAAGAAAAACAATAGAAATACCTGTTAAAAAGTAAAATTCAACCCAGCATATTATGACTTGTATTGCTATAAGAAAAAAGCCAATAGCTATCAATATAGCTAATATCAAAAATACATAAGTACTAGGTTTCCAACTAACTGCTTTTCGTACATGATTAGCTATATCTATTCCTAAATCATAAATTTCAGATGGTTTATTAAAATAATTACTACCCTTTAATGAAAGTCCCAGCCCCTTTGAACCTATTTCCATAAAAAAACTTTTTACTCCATTTAAAATCCATTCGTATCTGTTAATAGCAAACATAATAAAACCAATCTTCAATATTTTAATTTTTCCCCATTTAATATAGCTAAAACTTTCATTGTCAATATTATTATAGATAGTTAAAGCTATTTCTATAGTACTAAGAAAAAATAATAATGAATATGCCATAATTTTTAAGTTTTGTGGAATTTTTTCTAAAACATTTATAAAGATATTCAGTATCTCCGTAAAAGTTTGCATTCTACCACTTCCTATCTAAAAGATTTGCTCCTGGATCTTTTTGTTTAGGTGCTCTGTAAAATAATTGTGTCTCTTCCCAATCCAAATACTCTCCTTCTGCGACTTTATCTCCATTTTTTCCTAAAATTTCTAATTTATTCATCAAATCTTCTATCTCTTTTAGTTTTTCCTTATTATCCTTATCTTTAGCTTCCTTATAAATAGCCTCTTTTTCAGCTTTAGTATAAATAGGATATTCAACTTCTTTCTTTCCACAACTAACTAAAAATAAACATATTAATAAACCTAATAACATTTTTTTCATGATATTTTCCTCCTACCATTTTCTATCTAAAAGATTTGCTCCTGGATCTTTTTTCTTTTCAATTCTCTTAAAAATATTTTCTTCATGTTCAAGTTCAATTTTTTCGTTTTGCAATTTTTGCATAACTTCAGCATTTTGTGTTTGTAGTGATGAAGCAAGTAAGGTTCTTAATTCTCCTAATATTCTTGCTTGTTCTCCTGCCATATTTATTCCTGCTTGAAGAACTGCCTTCTGCCCTTCTGCACTATTAGCTGCATTCATAAGAGCTGTTATTCTTTGTGCGTCATTTGACAATTTTTCAGGACTGCCTAATCCTACCATAGCAAATGAATCATGTGTCATTTTTCTTGTTGCTTCTAATAGATCATCAGCCTTTCTTATATATTCATCAGGAGTCAAGCCTTCTAAATTTTTAAAGTCTGTATATGTATTTTTAAAAGCATTTTCAAAATTTTTAAAAGAGTTTATACTGTCTCTAAAACCGTTTTGAATAGCTAATAATTCTTGATAATCTTGTTGTATCTTCATAAGCTGTCCTGTTGTAAGTTCTTGAGCTAAACTCATCATATTTGTCATTTCCATTTCTATTTGTTTTAATTGATTTTGTGTTTGTTGAATATTCTCAAATAATTCTTTTCCTAAATCTGTTTGCATAAGGGCTTGTTTAGCTTGCATAGCTACTAAAATTTTAACTATTTGTTTTAATGCACTACTTCCTCCTTTACCCCCAAATATACCAGCATTGACAACAAGTGATAACAATAAAAAACTTAAAATAATTTTCCTTTTCATTTTCCCTCCTTTAATTATGGGACACATGTGTCTCATAGTTTTATCTTTCAATTCCTTTATCTTTTGCTTTTTCTACAGTTCTTTCTTTCATTGGAACAAATTTTTGCTCAATTTCTTTTGTTATATTTAATTGAGACACATTATAGTATTCTATTGGCTTTGCATATAATTTTTCTTCTTCTTTATGTAAAGCTATTGTTAGAGTAGGTGTTTGATTCTCTTTTATAGATATATTATTATCTTTCACATCACTTGCTGCTATCCATCTTTTTTCACCAGACAAATGATTTTCTACTATTATTTGATTCCCTGTTAAACAATTATATTGATCCTTTGGAATATCTTTTTTAACTGTTTCCTTTACTAAAGCTTCCAGTTCTTTTTTCCTTTTTTCTTTTACTATCTCTTTTTGTTTTTCTTTTTCTTCTATATCTTTTATATAATTTGATTTCTCTGTATAATACTTAATTTCTCCTTTATCACTTGAATAAAAAAGTTCTTTATTTTTTATTAATTTCCCAAGTTTTTCATTTAGTTGCTTTTCATCAATTCCTATTTTTTTAGATATTTCTGTTTTAGTTATATTAGGATTTGCTTTTATTTCTTTTTTTATACTTTCAGATATCTCATTTTCCTTTATTTTTTCTCTTTCAGTTAAATACGACTGTTCCTTCTCTTTAAAATGTCCTATACTTTTTTCAATTTTTTCTAATATTTCCTTTGCATCCTTTTCAATTGCTTCAGGAGTCGTTCCAAAATTTTCAGCATAAGAATTTTTATGCTCTAACAGATTTTTTGGAAAACTTTTTAATCTGTATTCTAATGCATCCGATACTTTTTCAAAGCCTCCAAACTCTTTGTCTCCCAAATCTATTCTTATTTTTTCTGTAGAGTATCCCTTTAAATTAATAGTCATCCAAGATTTATAATATCCCATTTCTTCAATTTCTCTTTTTAAGCTATATTCTTTATCAAATTTAATAACTTTTTCTATAAACTCATATGCTTTAACTCCCCTGTATTTTTTTTCTTCTTCAAAGTTAAGATTTTTTGTATCTTTTGATGTTTCTGCATAATGAAATTCTACTGAGAAAGAGTCTAACGGATGTGGTCTAAATTCTTTTTGTGAAAATTCTCTTAGTTGTTCTTGCTCGTGTTCAATATATCTTTCATATAATCTTTCACTTGCTTTTTCTGCTTGTGCAGCAGCTCTAAATAATTCATTAGAATCATTTTTTAAAATGTTTATCCAGGATTTTAAATATGCACTATGGTTATCAAAATGCTCTCCTTCTAGTTTTATTCCTAATTTTGATTGAAGAAATACAGAACCTAGTTCTGCTACTAATTCTTCTTTTGCATATTCTTCACTTCCAAATCCTCCAGTTAATCCAGTTAAATCTCTATTTAATCTATCTTTATGTCCTGTAGAATGTACCATTTCATGAAATGTAGTTTTTAAAAAATCTTGACTACTATTAAAGCTTTCTCTAAGAGGTAAAACTATTTCATCTTTTCCAGGATTATAATAGGCTTTATCCTGTGCAACTTCTTTTATACTACATTCAGAGCTATTTATAAAATCTTGTACAATTTCATTTGACTCATCTTTAGTAAAGTTGTTTATTTCTAATTTAGGAATATTTTCTATTTGTTCTGCATTGAAAACATAAAAATAATTTACAAGTGGTTTATCTAATTTTACTTCTTTTTCTACTTCTTTACCATCTTTATTTATCTCTTTTTCTTTTTTTGTAAATATCCATTTTTCACATAAAGTTCCTTTTTCTCCTTTTCTCACATTCCAGCCATTTTCTGCTGCTTGTTTAAAAGTCAACCAACGAGGATCTTTATATTCTTTTTCTATAGCCTTTAGCATTAATCTAACTCTATTTCCACCTAAATATCTAACATTTGATACCGGGTTCTGTGGATATAAAGCACTGCTATTCCAATTTTTGGAAAATATTAAATCTCCCCTTTCCATGTTTTGAATTAATTTATCTACTATTTTTTTCCTGTCGTTCATTACTATGTCAAAAGCATTATTCATCTGTATCACCTTCTAAATCTTCTTCTGATACAATATTTCCTTCATCAACTATTCCTAATTCTTCTTTAATTTGCCCTATTTTAAAGTTTCTTAATTCATCTAAAAATTTATCTTTCATTTTTACCTCCAACTATAAGACACATGTGTCTCTTACTTTTATTTCTTTTTAGTTTCTTTAAACTTATCAAATATTAGATTTGTGTATTTATCTTTTATTTCTAATTTAAAATACGCGTCATATTCTTTTCCTGATTTGCTTTGAACTTTATTTATTAAAATTGATTGACCCGCTAAAAGTGTTTTAGCTCTTGCATTTGTTACATCTATTTCTTTTAATCCATAAATTTTCAGCTTTTTGAAAAGAGAAAAATTACATCCGTTTTTATATTCGCTACAGTAGAAGTTTTTATCACTTGAGTATACTTCCCCTTTTTTGCATTTAGGACAAGTTCCAAAATTTTCTCTTCCTTTATTATTATTTTGGTTTACAACCTTAGAAGAGATTTTTATATTTTCAGAAGAATTTATAATCTTTTTTACATCTTCAAGAACTGATATGGTTAAATCTTCTATTTCTGCCTTACCTTCTACAATTTCTTGTTGTATGCTATACCATAAAGCTGTTGCGTCTGCTGTTTTTAAAGATTCAGGTAATATCTTTAAGTACTCTTTAGCTAGTTCTGTTGCAACAATATATTTCTCTTCTTTTTTTAAATAACCTTTATCAAAAAGTGATTGAATTATCGGTCCTCTTGTTGCTGAAGTTCCTATACTTCCATTTATTCCCTGTTTTCCTTTATCTTTCGCCTTTAATATTTCTCTTATTTCAGGATTTTTAATATATTTTGCTATATTTCTCATATCAAGTAATAATGTAGAATCTGTATAAGGTTTTTTAGGCTTTGTTTCCTTTTCATCAATATAAAAGTCCTCTTGATTTAATAAAACATCATATACACCTTCTGAGAGCTTAGAAAGTTGATTTTCTTCTTCTGTATCTTCTTCATCTTTCACTTCATTAAAATATTTAGTATAACCAGGATTTATTATTTTTATTGACGATTGCTTAAAAAGACTATTTTCAATCTCTATTTCAGCTTCTGTCTTCTCTAATTCAATTCTTTCTAAAAACTGAATTAAATATCTTTCAGCTATTAATTTATATATATTTTTTTCATCATAGCTTAGTTTATTTAGTTCAAAGGCTTCCATTGTAGGAATAATGCCATGATGTGGATTCCCTTCCAGTTTTTTTGAGTTAAAACATCTAGGTTTATCAGAAAAATTAAAATTAGCATTTATATTTAATTTATCTGAGACATATTTAACTAATTCAGGTGCTTCTTTATAGTGTTCATCAGACAAATATTGAATTTCTGATCTATTGTATGTAATTGCTTTATATTTATCTCTTAAAGCTTGTGTAATATCTAAAGTTTTTTGTGCAGAATATCCATGTATATTATTAGCTAAGGCTTGTAATGAATCTAAATCGAAAGGCAATGGATTTTCTTTGAAGTATTTTTTCTT